>CALPMD020000106.1 GCA_943324575.2 Akkermansia muciniphila | reverse complement strand
GGCGTCCATCCAACCGGGGCTGTGATTTCGTAAGTTTTTATTCGCGGTGGGGATGAAGTCGGGGATGACGCCGTTGGCATCTTGGTCATCGCGCATGCTACCGAGCCAGCTCTTCCAGAACGCGTGGGCATCGGTGTTGAACATCGCCGTCGCGCAGAATACTTGCGCATCGCCTGTCCAGCCCGTGCGCTCGTCACGTTGTGGGCAATCGGTGGGAATATCTAACGAGTTACCGCGCCAGCCCCAAATGATGTTGCTCTGGAGCTGGTTCAACTTTGCGTGGGAGGAGGTGAATTTCCCAGTCGTCGGGAGGTCGGATTGCAGCACCACACCCGTGACCCAGTCTTCCTGCGGCGTTGCGCCCGCGGGCAGTCCCGATAGTTCGACATAGCGGAAACCGTGGAAAGTGAAGTGCGGCTCCCACTGGATCGTGCCCGTCTGCGCCGCGGTGTAGGTGTCGGTGGATTTTGCGGAGCGATAGTTCTCTGTGTAGAGCGTGCCGTCGTCCTTGAGCATCTCGGCGAAGTGGAGGGTGACGGTCTTGTCCTTCTCCACGGGCACTTTGATCCGTGCCCAGCCGACCATGTTTTGGCCAAGGTCGAATATATAGTGGCCCGGCCGTGGCTCGGTGATTTTTTGAACGGCAAGTGTTTTGCTCGCGCGCGGCGGCGCAAATGGCTTCGGCGTCAGCGAAGCGGTGCCTAGATCGGCGTTGGCTAGGACGGGTGCCCAGTTCTTCGGTTGTCGGCGCGCATCGTAATTCTCGCCATCGTAAATACTCGAGGTGACGATCGGCCCATCAAACGTGCCCTCCCACTTCTCGTCGGAAACCAGGGTCTCGGTGGTGCCATCTTCGTAGGCGATCTCGATCTGCGCGAGCAGCGCCGCGTCCTTGCCATAGGGGCCACGCTCCTTCGGTCCGAATGGAAACCTACCCGCATACCAGCCGGTGCCCAGCAGTCCCTTCAGCGTGTTTTCGCCCGTTCGCAGTTGGCTAGTGATGTCATAGGTGAGTGTGTCGATGCGCTTATGATAGGCGGTGAAGCCATTGGCAAAGTGGTCACTGCCCACCCACTGACCGTTGAGTTTGAACTCGAACAAGCCGCGCGCCGTCGCGTGGAGCCGTGCGTGAACCACTTTTTTGGTGATCGGAAAAGAGCGCCGCAAGCACCCGACCGACTCGCGCTGTAAGTTCGTCTCACCTGGCGGGCTGATCCACTTCGCCTTCCAATCCTTCGCCGAAAGCAGACCGATCTCAAACTTCGCGGGCTCGCTCCAGCCAGAGTCCTTGCCGTTTTCATCGCGGAAACTAACGCGCCATTCAACACGCTGGCGGGAGGCCAGAGGTTCGCCGCCGTAGGGCACAAACGTCGATTGTTCCGACTCGACCCAACCGCTGTCCCACCCTTTGTTGCCGGTCACCACCTTGATGTGATAGGCCGTTTGCTTTTTCACCTCGGGAGGAAGTTTCCACGAAAACGTCGGTGTCGCGTCGTGAAAGCCAATCGGATTCACGAACCCTTCGCCCACGGTCAGTGTGGTCGCCGGGGCGGCGGAGGCTTGCATCGAAGTGGCTGCCGCCAAGGCGACGAGAGTGAGGAGTGCTTTCATATTTAAAGTAAGCATTAGAATCCGATTGTAGTGCTCCCCTAGAAGCTGGACAATCTTTATTTCTATTCAGGCTGCTTGTTAGCATAGGTATTGGTGGTACTGGTGAGGTGATTGGTATTTGAGCGATTGGTGAGGGCGATGATGGTTGAAGTGGTGGATCTACGCCCGGAGTTTGAGTCTGGCTTGGTCGATGGATTGGAAGTGGTTGCACCAACAGAACTCCTCTTTGAAGGTTTTGATGAAACGCTCGCACAACCCGTTTTGTTGTGGAGTGTATGGGGTGATGTATTCCTGTTTGAGTCCAAAGTCGTTCACCAGGGCGCGATAGAGTCGCGATCCAAAGACCCAGCCGTTGTCATGGCAAAGCAACATGTTCGGAGGGGCACCACGCAGTGTGCCAAAGCGGGCGAGCAGGGCTTCTTCCAAGGCGCGCTCGGCGGTTTTAGCTCTGCCAGTCCGCTTGAGTGCATAGCCGAGCACCTCGCGGGTGCAGCAGTCAATGGCGGAAACAAAGTCGTCCATCCATCGCTCAATCTCAGCGACGGTCAGAGCGTGGGATCTGGCGAGTTCGGCGGCGGCGGTTTTTCCTTTGATGATTTCGATGATTGCGGCGGCCTTGCGGCGAGCGGTCCAGCGTTTGATGTCTTCTGATGGCTGATTCATAAGTGCACTCCTTTCTGGCTAAGGCTCAACCTAGGGTTACCCCCCCAGACCCCGGCAAGCTGTCACCAGCTTGACCGCGCCCACTAGGATTTGACCATTCTGGAATCAAAGCCGCTAGGCTGTTTTCGTGCTTATGGGTTGTCCAACTCTTGCGGGGGACGCTTCACCGCTTCGACGCGGCAAGTCATGGATTTTGCCCGTACCGAATCAGAGCATCAAGCTGGGATTGATCCGAGCGGGAGATCCTCGGCTTCTTGGGCGCGGTTGGCGGACTGCTCTTTGGCCGAAAGCTCGCGGAGCTTGTCGAGATACGCGTTTTTGGGCATGGGTTTCGCGGGGCGCGGCTCTTCGGCGAACATCTGAGTGACTCGGTGCTGGCTTTGTCCGATGAGTTCTTCGATGAGTTCGGCCTCGGGCAGGTTTTTCCAGTAGCGCTTGGGCATTTCCGTCTGCATGGCCTTCACCTTGAGCCGCGCGGGGTTGAAGATGCTGCGGTAGTAGGTGCGCCAGGCGGCCTCCAGCGCGTCGGGATTCTCCACCGGATTGTTCGGAATCCCGGGCGTGTGGGTCAGCGCCGTGCCATTCCAATGGGCGCAGCCCTTGGGGGTGAAAATGCTCCAGTCCATGTTGGCGAAGCGCTTTCTGAAAAAGGGCGCAGCGGCCTCGACGATGAAGTGCTCCGGCTCGAACCACGCGGCGTAGCGTTCGCGGCCGGCGGCATCGGTGTCGATGAGTTTGAAGCGGACAAAGGCGTGCATCTTGTGGATTTCCCGGTGCACGTTTTTCTCGAACTGCCGCGCCCTTGCCATTTCGGGATCGCTGGCGATGGCCAGTAAATGGCGCTCGCCGCCGCGCGTGATCCGCCACAGCAGGCGGTAGAGCAGGGCCCAGCGCGAGGGATCGCGGTGACAGGCGACGGACTTGGCCAAGCCCATGAAGGCGGCGGGGACTTTGATGGTGGACTCAACGGGGGCTTGCGGGCCGGTCGTCTCAAACAGCCCGCCGCTGCTTTCCCACAGAACATCGTGGGGCGGCACAGCGTCCTCTAACAAGATGCGCGCGGCATCGCGCCACGAGACGAAGTCGGTTCCCGGATCAACGCATTTCATCGGACGCGAATAGTTCGAGTTGCTGCGGTTTGGGCACGAAGCGGGCGCGCAGGGCTTCGGAGTCGAGGAGGTAGCTGGCGGGATTGTGGTCGGCGGTCATCAGGAACGGCTGGACCTTGGCCAGCGAGACGCGCAGTCGCACGAGATCCGCTTGGCGGATGCGGGTGTAGCGGCGGATTTTGATAATGCGGTCGACGTTGCGCACGCCCAGGCCGGGCACGCGCAGCAGCACCTCGCGGCTGGCGGTCTGGATATCGACGGGGAAGTCTTGCCGATTCCTCAAAGCCCACGCGAGTTTCGGGTCGAGCTCCAGATCCAGGTTCGGCATGGTGGGCGAGAGGATCTCGGAGGTCTTGAAGCCGTAAAAGCGCATCAACCAGTCTGCTTGATAGAGCCGGTGTTCGCGGATGAGCGGCGGGGCCTTGAGCGGCAGGATTCGCGACGGTTCCGGGATCGGGCTGAACGCGGAGTAGTACACGCGCCGCATTTTGTAGGAGCCGTAAAGTTCGTCCGAGCGCGCGAGGAAATCCGCGTCGGTCGAGTCATCTGCACCGACGATGACCTGCGTACTTTGGCCGGTGGCGTGCCGGACTTTCTTGTCGCCGTTGCTCCGCCGGTCGCTGGCTTCGTCGAGCTTGAGGCGGATGCGCCCCATCGCCTGCTGGGTGCGGACCAGGCTCTTTTCGGGTGCTAGCAGATCGAGGCTTTTCTGCGTCGGTAGCTCGAGATTGATGCTGATGCGGTCGGCATAGCGCGCGGCGGTTTCGATCAGTTCGGGCGAGGCCTCGGGGATCGTCTTGAGGTGGATGTAGCCGCGGAAGTCGTGGACCTCGCGCAGCGTGCGGGCGACGGCGATGACCTGCTCCATCGTGTAGTCGGCATTGCGAATGATGCCGGAGCTGAGGAAGAGGCCCTCGATGTAATTTCGTTTGTAGAAATCCAGCGTCAGCTTCACCACCTCGTCGGCGGTGAAGGCCGCGCGGCGGACATTGCTGGAGCGGCGGTTGATGCAGTAGTGGCAGTCGTAGATGCAGAGGTTGGTCAGCAGCAGCTTGAGCAGGGAAATGCAGCGGCCATCCGGTGCGTAGCTGTGGCAAATGCCCATCCCGCCCGTCGAGCCGACGCCCTTGCCGCCGAGCGAGTTTCCCCGCACCGCGCCCGAGCTGGCGCAGGAGGCGTCGTATTTGGCCGCATCGGCCAAGATCGCGAGTTTTGAATCCAGTTCCATAAGTTCGTACGAACAGTATTTCGAGTCTGCTAGGAATCCAGCGAAGAGTTCCGGAGAGCTCGTTTTTTTACCGCCGAAGAAATGCAATGGCCACCGCCGCGCTTGCCAAACGGGTGCTTCCCGGCATGTGATGGCGTATGGACATTTTAGCGCGCGCGCGTGACGTGATTGGAACAGAGATCGATGGCTTAAGCCGGATGGCCAGCCGCTTGGATCAGCGCATGATCGAGGCGATTGAGATTCTCCAGCAGACGCTCGATCGTCGTGGTAAGTTGGTGGTCATCGGCGTCGGCAAATCGGGCAACATCGGTCATAAAATCGCCGCGACGTTTAACTCGACCGGGGCCACGGCGGTGGTGCTGGATTCGCAGAACGCACTGCACGGGGATCTGGGTCTGCTCTCGGATGGCGATGCAGTACTAGCTCTCTCGTACTCGGGCGAAACCCGCGAGCTGCTCGACCTGCTGCCATTCATCAAGCGCTTCGACGTCAAACTCATCGCCCTAACGGGAAATTCTGATTCGACGCTCTCGCGCTTCAGCGAGGTGACGCTGGATACCTCGGTCGAGCGCGAGGCCTGCCCGCTCAACCTCGCGCCCACGTCTTCGTCCACGGCCATGCTGGTGATGGGTGATGCGCTGGCGATGGTTTTGTTAGAATCGCGTGGTTTTACGGAGGCGGACTTTGCTCGCTTTCATCCGGGTGGCTCACTGGGCCGGGCCCTGCTGACGCGGGTTTCCGACATCATGCGTGCCGACGCCGAGCTGCCGATCGTAGTGGAAGGCGCGAATGTTTTCGCCGCGCTGGACGCGATGAACCGTGCGCGCGCAGGGGCTTGCTTGATCCTAGACTGCGACGGCGGCCTCGCGGGAATTTTTACCCACGGCGACTTCGCGCGCAGCTTCCGTGAGGACCCGCTG
>CALPMD020000105.1 GCA_943324575.2 Akkermansia muciniphila | reverse complement strand
CATTCAAGTCTCTGCTGCAGTCATCATCGTCTTTCTTTCCATACTCACCGCGGGCATTGCCATCATTTACGCCAATAGCAGCCCGTTTCGCGATGGGCTCGTCCGAAAAATCGCTCAGTCGACCGGTGCCGACGCCCAGTTGGAGCAATTCCGGATGAACCCAAGCACCGCGAATGCAGGATCCCTCTCACTCGAGTGGCCCTCTGGAAACATCCTCAGAAGCCTAGTTCTCCACAGATTGAATGCTGATATCTTCGTCTCGAGCTTTCTGGGACAGCAGATGAGTGGTGAAGAAGTTCTGATAGACGAGGGCACGCTGGTATTGCAAACGCCAGTGCCGAATGCAGCCGTGCGCAATCATGAGGTGGCGAGTGGCCTCCCACCTTTCCAATTCAAGCGCTATCGGGCTCCGAAGTTAAATGTCACGGTGGGAAGCTCAGCAATACCCGCCCTCAAACTCTCGGACACTCAAGCCTCGCTCTACTCCGACCTCGTGGGTAAACGAACCCAACTGCGCCTCAATCAAGGACAAGTCTCCATCCCAGGTTGGCCAAAGTTCCAGCTAGATCGCGCACTTTTTGAATTCAATGGCAACGAGACGAATGTCATCAATCTTCGCCTATTACATGAAACGAGCAAAGGTGGAGCATGCGAGCTCTCGGGGACCCTTACTCCATTCTCGCCCGAAAACCGCTCCACGCTGGCTGTCCGCCTGGAAGCGTTTGAATTATCGACCTTTCTCGGCCGCTCTCTCGGCCGTTTGGTCTCCGGCAGGATCGAATCCATGCCTGCCCCGGAATCGAACTACTTTTCATTTTTCCCCACGGCAAATCCATCTCCTATTCTCGATCTAAGCTTCCGCAACTCCCCCAGTTCCCCCCTCGAAGTTAAAGGGTTCCCCTTCCTCTTTGCTCTGGCGCAGGCAATGGGCGACAACTGGTACGAACGTCCAGTCTTTACCGCCAATACCTTCGGTAAGATTAGCCGCCAAGACAGCAGCGTGAGCCTTCGGAACCTCAACTTCGAAAACCGCGAACGCATGGCCCTGCGTGGTGAAATCTCCCTCGCCTCCAATCAATCACTCTCTGGTAATCTCCAAGTCGGCATCCCTAGCGGCATGATTAACACCTCAACCGCCTCGCGCCTCAATACTATCTTGGGCCCTTCGGAGGATGGATTCCGCTGGATCACCCTGAAAGTAGGCGGCCAAGTGACCGCCCCGACGGACAATTTTAGAGAGCTTTACTCGTCCGCTGTGGCGGCACCCCAGAACCCGCTACCCCCTGCGGAGAATAAAGGTTCAAGCTTCGAAGAGCTCACCCGCCCGCGCTAACTCAGAACCTCCAAAAAATCTTCGGATTTCTGGAGTTGGGTGTAGCGTTCTGGGCATTTTGGGTTCAACTTGTTAAGTGGATCAGGCGGTTAAAACCAATGGTCCATTGAACCTAAAAAACTAAACCAAAAGAACCAATGCAAACTGCCAACGTCAATCTGCCGATCACCGTCACGGTCCGGCACGAGCAAGTGACTGATGCCCTCCGCGACCACGCGCACAAAAAGATCGAAGGTCTGCATCTCGACTACCCGCGAATCATTGAGGCCAAGGTCATTCTCGACGTCCAAAAAAACCGGCATATTGCCGAAATCATTCTTTTCTGCGCCAATCACATCACCATCGAAGCCCATACCGAGGGCAAGGACATGTACGCGGCTCTTGACGAGACGATCGAAAAAATTGCCCGCCGTATGCGCAAGCATAAGACACGGCTAATGAAACTGCATCGCCCACACCGCAACGAGTCGATCCGCCACGTCGAAGAACGATTCTTCAATGAAGCGGTGCTTGACCACCCCGCAGGTTCGGACATCGAGCCGGAACCCTTCATCGTTTTCCCCGATAACTACTCCATCCGGACTATGTTCAAGGAAGATGCGATCATGCAGCTAGAACTCTCGGATCGGCCCTTCGTGCTCTATAAGAGTGCCCGCCGCGGTTGTTTGACGATCGTCTACCGCCGCAAGGACGGCGAATACGCGGCCATGGACATCAACAGTTGAGATAGGTCCCATAGGGCCTATAAGACCTATTTTAAATGACCTAGAAATAAAAAAGCCGGACAGGTTTCCCTGTCCGGCTTTCTTAATATTTAGGATCAATCTTCCTGACTTGGGCTCCAGTCCTCAGTCACGGCAGCGGCGAGGTTGAACGCTTGTTCGAGGCCGACCATCTCGGAAGACGGACGAAGGCTTTCGAAGCTGGCGCTTTCCTTCTTGAGCTGCTCGTCGGAGTAACCAACGGCCTTGATCGAGAGACCGATGCGGCGCTCGACCTTGTCGACCTTGATGACGCGGGCTTCGATTTCTTCGCCGACCTTGATGATGTCTTTGACCTTCTCCACGTGGTCTTCGCTGAGTTGCGAGATGTGGATGAGGCCGTCGATGTCACCGTCGAGGCTGATGAATGCGCCGAAGGAAGCGATCTTAGCGACCGTGCCCTTGACGAGATCGCCGACCTTGAAGCGGCTGTCGATGAGGCTCCATGGATCGCCTTCGGTTTGTTTGATACCGAGGGAAACGCGTTGGTTGGCCTTGTCGATGGCGAGCACGATGGCTTCCACTTCGTCGTTCTTCTTGAGAACTTCCGATGGGTGGTTGATCTTGCGCGTCCAGGACATGTCCGAGACGTGGATCATACCGTCGATGCCTTCTTCCAGTTCGACAAACGCACCGTAAGCGGTGAGGTTGCGGACCGGGCCCTTGATCGTTGCGCCGACTGGGTAGCGAAGTTCGATTTCATCCCATGGGTTGGAATCGAGCTGGCGAACGCCGAGCGAGATCTTCTGCTCTTCGATGCTGATGCCGAGAACGACGGCCGAGATTTCTTGGCCGATTTCGAGCACATCGCTCGGGCGAGTGATGCGCTTGACCCAGGAAAGTTCGGAAACGTGCACGAGTCCTTCGACACCGCGCTCGATTTCGATGAACGCGCCATATGGCAGGAGCTTGGTGACGCGGCCCTTGACGTTGTGACCGATCGGGTACTTCCGCTCGATGTCTTCCCAAGGATTGTCGGACATTTGCTTGAGGCCGAGCGAAACACGCTCTTTCTCGCGATCCACGTCGAGGATGATGACATCCATCGATTGGCCGATGTGAAGCAGTTCGGAAGGATGGTTGATGCGACCCCACGACATGTCGGTGATGTGCAACAGACCGTCCATGCCAGCCAGATCGACGAAGGCACCGAAGTCGGTGATGTTCTTGATCGCACCGGTGACCTTGTCGCCGATTTTGACCGATTGAAGGAAGGTTTGACGTTGCTCGGAGCGCTCGGCTTCGATGACTTCGCGACGGGAAAGAACGATGTTCTTGCGCTCGTCGTTGACCTTGACGATTTTGAATTCGTAGACGTTGCCGACGAATTCGTTGAGATCTTTCGGTGGAATGATGTCCACTTGCGAACCGGGAAGGAACGCTTCGACGCCGACATTGACGGTAAGGCCGCCTTTGACGACTGCCTTGACCTTGCCGCGAACGAGTCCGCCTTCTTGGAAAACCTTGACGATTTTCTCCCAGTTTTGTTTGTGGGCGGCCTTTTCCTTGGAAAGGACGACCATGCCTTCATCGTTTTCAAGTCTTTCGAGAAGCACTTCGATCTCGTCGCCGATTTCGATTTCTTCATCCTCGAACTCGTTCGATGGGATGGCTCCTTCGGACTTGTAGCCGATATCAACTAGAACGACTTGGGGGCGGATTTCGAGAATCGTGCCCTTGACGATCGATCCTTCGCGGAATTCGCGAAACTTGGAATCGATGAGGTCGTTCAGTTCTTGGTTAGTGGGTTCCGCGCATGCGTAAGCCATATTGGTATTTGGTTTGGGGTTGTGTTGTTGGTTCGTTTTCTTCCTGTAATTGCCCCGAAAAGTAAAACTGACAGACACCGGGGCGCCAACCGTCTGCCAGTAGAAAGATAAACGGACGGCGAAACTAGCCACGAAACCGCTGATAGCAAGGCCAAAGGCAAAGAAAACCGCACTCTGCACTTCTCACGCGACGCCCATTGCGCTTCCATCATGGCGCACCCGCCCGATGTCCGAAAACTTCTACCAACAAACCACCGCCGCACCCGCGACGCCCTTCGACGTTTCCCTGCGGCCGCCGGCATTTTCGGAGTTCATCGGCCAGGAAAAGGTCAAGGAGCGGATTTTGCTGATGTTGGAAGCGGCGAAACAACGCGGCGACGTGCTCGACCACGTGCTGCTTTCCGGCCCGCCGGGACTGGGCAAGACCACCTTGGCCAACCTCATCGCCCGCGCTGCAGGGACCCAACTCCATACGACCTCGGGGCCGCAGATCGAAAAAGCAGGCGATCTCGCTGGTATTTTGACCAACATCCAGAAGGGCGACATCCTCTTTATCGACGAAATCCATCGCCTCCACCCCGCCATCGAGGAGTATTTGTACCCAGCGATGGAAGATTTCCGGCTCGATATCATCATCGACTCCGGGCCGTCGGCACGGTCAATCCAGATCAACCTACCGCGCTTCACCCTCGTCGGCGCGACTACGCGCTCGGGCATGCTGACAGCTCCCCTGCGCTCGCGCTTTGGCTTGGCGAATCGTCTGGATTATTACACCCACGACGAATTGGCGCAAATCATCGAACGCTCGGCAGGATTGCTCGACGTGCCGATCGAACGGGCGGGCGCGCTCGAAGTCGCCTCGCGCTCCCGTGGCACGCCCCGGGTCGCCAACGCGCTGTTGCGCTGGGTGCGCGATTTTGCCCAAGTCCGCGGCAGCGGCATCATTGATGGTAAAATCGCCGACGACGCACTGGCGATGATCGAAATCGACTCCCAAGGCCTCGACGAAATGGATAAGCGGCTGCTGGAAGTGCTGATCTATAAATTCGGGGGCGGTCCCGTCGGCCTCAATTCCCTCGCCGTAGCTGTGGGCGAAGACTCAGCGACCATCGAGGAAGTCCACGAACCGTTTTTAATCATGCAAGGCCTCCTCATGCGCACCCCTCGCGGCCGCACCGCCATGCCCGCCGCCTACGAAAAAATCGGCGCCCCCATGCCCGCCACCCTCTCAAACGACCCTCAATCGAACTTGTTTTGAGCCACTATTCGCCTTTTTTGCTCTGCCTAAGGGCGTCGCAGTAGCACTGCTGGAACGCGTCTAGGCAGAGGAAGTCTCCCAAATAATCCGCCTCAACGCGTTTCCAGACGGTAAAACGCGGCCTTGTCAGGGCACGGGCTTCGTGCTGTTTTTTGGCCGTGTCTGCCGTCACCAACATCTCGACTTACCGCTTTGCCGAACTCACGGGCCTGAAGGACCTACGGGAGGAGCTCATTACAGCGTGCAAAGCTTGGGAGCTCAAAGGAACGATTCTGCTGAGTACCGAGGGCATCAACCTGTTCGTCGCCGGTGCCGCGGAATCGATTGACCGGCTGCTGGGCAAGCTTCGCGGGATTCCCGGACTGGAAGGGCTGGAGCCAAAGATCAGCATCAGCGAAACCCAGCCGTTCAACCGCATGCTGGTGCGCATCAAGAAGGAGATT
>CALPMD020000104.1 GCA_943324575.2 Akkermansia muciniphila | reverse complement strand
GGCTTGGATTGGATCGATGAGCCTGACGGGAGTTAGGCTGTCGCCACGTCCTCTTCGTCGATGATGACTTCCGAAACTGGAAGGATCGGCTCGGGTTCCTCGACGGTGAACTCAAACTCCGCCTCGCGGTGGTGATAGAAGCCCGTTCCGGCAGGGATGAGGTGACCCATGATGACGTTTTCCTTGAAGCCGCTGAGGTAGTCGACGCGGCCCAAGGTCGCGGCTTCGGTCAGGACACGGGTGGTGTCTTGGAAGGAAGCAGCGGAGATGAACGAGTCGGTTTCCAGCGAGGCCTTGGTGATACCGAGGAGGACCGGCTCGCCTTCGGCGGGCTTGCCACCGTTGGCAACGATCTCTGCGTTGATGCGCTTGAAGTTCGAGCGGTCGACTTGGTCACCCCAGAGGAATTGATCGGCATCGCCTGGCTCGGTGATTTTCACCTTGCGGAGCATTTGACGAACGATGACTTCGATGTGCTTGTCATTGATTTCCACGCCTTGGACGCGGTAAACGGACTGCACTTCGTTGACCAAGTGTTCTTGGAGCTCTTGAGCGCCGCAAGCTTCGAGCAAGTCTTCCGGAGACACAGGGCCTTCGGTGATTTGATCGCCGCGTTTGACGACATCGCCTTCGGTGACGACAACGTGTTTACCCATCGGGACCAAGTGGTCGATTTGCTCGCCGGTTTCGGCGTGAGTGACGATGACCTTTTTCTTGCCGCGAACATTACCACCGAAGGAAACCGAGCCTTCGATCTTGGCGATGACGCAGGAATCCTTAGGCTTACGAGCTTCGAAAAGCTCGGCCACCCGTGGCAGACCACCGGTGATGTCCTTGGTGCGGGCGACCTTACGCGGAGTCTTGGCGATCTGCGTACCGGCCGTGATGACTTGACCTTCCTTGACGGAAAGGTGGGCGCCGACAGGGATGGAGTAGCTGGCTTTGACTTCGCCGGTCTTCGGATCGATGAGGACGACCTGAGGATGGAGGTCTTCTTTGTGTTCCGTGACGACCATGCCCTTTTTGCCGGTTTCCTTGTCCGTCTCGTTGGAGACCGTGATGCCGGAGATCATGTCGCGGAGCTCAACCTTGCCGTTTTTCTCGGTCAGAATTGGCACGTTGTATGGATCCCAGGTGACCACAGTGTCGCCCTTCTTGACGTCTTCGCCGTCCTTCACCGAAATGATGGAACCGATGACAATGTTGTGGCTTTCGAGCTCGAGGCCAGCCTTGTCGCGGATGGAGATGGTGCTGTTCTTGTTGAGAACGACCCAGTGACCACCGACGTCTTGGACGGTGCGCATGTCCTTGTAGACGATGCGACCGGTGTTTTTGACCTTGATGATTGGCTGTTTGAACGTCGCGGCGGCAACACCACCCACGTGGAATGTCCGCATGGTGAGCTGCGTGCCGGGCTCGCCGATCGACTGAGCGGCGATGATACCGACGGCTTCACCGATCTTGACGGGAAGTCCCGTCGCGAGGTTGAGGCCATAGCAGTTGGCACAGCAACCGCGTTCCGCTTCGCAAGTAAGAACCGAACGGATCTTGAGCTTGAGAACGCCGATGCGCTCGATGCTTTTGGCTTGGACCTCATTGATGACGTCGTCGACTTCAACCAAGATGCCGCCAGTGACAGGATCCTTGATTTGTTCGCACGAGACACGGCCGTAAATCCGGGTTGGGAGTGAGGCGGTTTCTTCGTCGCCATCATAGATGGCGGCGACGGTGATGCCGTTCGCGGTTCCGCAATCCTGCTTGAAGACGATCACGTCTTGGGCGACGTCGACCAGCTTACGAGTCATGTAACCCGAGTCAGCAGTTTTCAGAGCGGTATCGGAGAGACCCTTACGAGCTCCGTGAGTGGAGATGAAGTATTCCAGCACCGTGAGGCCTTCACGGAAGTTGGAGATAATCGGGCGTTCGATGATTTCGCCGGAGGGCTTGGCCATCAGACCGCGCATACCGCCGAGCTGTTTGATCTGGGACTTGTTACCCCGCGCACCGGAATCGACCATCATGAAGAGTGGCGATGCCTTTTTCTTGCCTTCGTTGTGCTCGATCTTGCGATAGAGCGCGTTGGCGATGGTGTCGGTAGCTTGGGTCCAGACGTCGACGACCTTCTGGTAGCGCTCGCCGTCGGTGATGACGCCGTTGCGGTACTGTTTGGTGACTTTTTCGACCTCTTCGTAAGCCTTGGCGATGACCTCTGGCTTTTCCTCAGGGATGACCATGTCGACGATACCAATGGAGGTACCCGAACGGGTCGCTTCGCGGAAACCAAGATTCTTGAGCTGGTCGAGGACCTCAACGGTCTTCGGTTTGCCAGAAACCTGATAGCAGCGCCAGATGATGTCGCCGATTTGCTTCTTGCCGACGTTGTTGTTGATGAAGCCAACGCCCTCAGGCCAGATTTCGTTGAAACGAACGCGACCCGGAGTGGTTTCGATGATCTTGCCTTGGCGCAGGGCTTGCTCCAGCGGAGTGAGCTCCTTGCGATCCTTGGCGGTGAGATCTTCACCCTTGTAGCCGAAGACGCTGTCTTTGCCATGGTCAGGGTTACGAATGCGGATCCACTGGTGATAGTCGATCTTGTCAGCAGCGAGTGCGAACTCGACTTCCGAAGCGCTTTCGAAAAGTGGCAAGTGCTCCTCTTTTTCGCGATCCTTCTGGGTGCGAATGCCTGCCCATGTCAGGTAATACGTGCCAAGAATGATGTCCTGAGTCGGGACTGTCACGGGACGGCCGGAAGCAGGCGAGAAGATGTTGTTCGGCGCGAGCATCAGCTGGCGGCACTCCATCTGGGCTTCGATCGAAAGCGGAACGTGGACAGCCATTTGGTCACCGTCGAAGTCGGCGTTATAAGCCGTACAAACGAGCGGGTGAACACGGATGGCTTCACCTTCGATGAGCTTCGGTTCGAAGGCTTGAATCGAAAGACGGTGAAGGGTCGGCGCGCGGTTGAGAAGAATCGGGTGACCCTTGGTGACTTCCGCGAGGATGTCCCACACTTCGGTAGTCTTGCGATCGATCATCTTCTTGGCCGAGCGCACGGTATGGCAATAGCCAAGCTCCTTGAGGCGGCGGATGATGAATGGTTCGAACAAGGTGAGCGCCATCTTCTTGGGAAGACCGCACTGGCCCAGCTTGAGATCGGGACCAACGACGATGACGGAACGACCGGAGTAGTCGACCCGCTTGCCGAGAAGGTTCTGACGGAAACGGCCGCCCTTACCCTTGAGCATATCGCTGAGGGATTTGAGCGGACGGTTACCCGCACCCGTGACGGCGCGGCCGTGGCGACCATTGTCGAAGAGGGCGTCGACCGCTTCTTGCAGCATCCGCTTTTCGTTGCGGATGATGACCTCTGGAGTTTTAAGCAGCAGAAGGTTCTTGAGGCGGTTGTTGCGGTTGATGACGCGACGATAGAGGTCGTTGAGGTCGGAAGTGGCGAAACGGCCGCCTTCGAGTGGCACCAGCGGACGCAGGTCTGGCGGGATCACAGGAAGAACAGTTTGAATCATCCACTCAGGACGTGACCGCGATTGCAGGAAGCCCTGAGTGATTTTCAGACGCTTCGAGAGCTTCTTCTTGTTCTGCTTGGAACGGGTCGTTCCGAGTTCTTCTTCAAGTCTCACGATCAGGCTTGGCAGATCGCACTGACGGAGCAGCTCCATGATCGCCGCAGCACCCATGCTGGCTTGGAAGGATCCGTCGCCGTAGGTGTCTTCGGCTTCGCGAAGTTCGTTTTCCGTGAGGAGTTGGCCGACTTCGAGGGCGGTGTTGCCCTGTTCGGTCACGACGTAGTCTTCGTAATAAATGACGCGCTCCAGCTGACGGGCGCTCATGTCGAGCATGAGACCGATGCGGGAAGGCATGCACTTGTAGAACCAGATGTGCGAAACGGGAACGGCCAGTTCGATGTGGCCCATGCGCTCGCGACGAACGCGGCTGAGGGTCACTTCGACGCCGCAACGGTCGCAGATCACGCCCTTGTGTTTGATGCGCTTGTATTTACCGCAGGCACATTCCCAGTCACGGGTTGGTCCGAAGATGCGCTCGCAGAAGAGACCGCCCTTTTCGGGTTTGAAGGTCCGGTAGTTGATCGTCTCCGGATTTTTCACTTCGCCCTTGGACCAAGAGCGAATGATTTCCGGTGATGCTACGGTGATAGAGACTTGATCGAAGGCCTCTGGGCGCTCGTCCACGCCAAATAGTTCGCGAAGGTTAGTATCGACACTCATGTTGTTAAAACGGTTTAGGTCAGGTTTGGGGTTCGCGTTAAAGATTACAGGGTAAGATCATCCAAGGAGTAGTCATCCAAGCCGCCGGTCATGCCGGAGCCATGGGTGGAACCCTTGCGACCCGGACGAACGTCGAGGCCGAGGGATTGCATTTCCTTGATGAGAACGTTGAACGATTCAGGCGTTCCGGCTTCGAGGTTATTGTCGCCTTTGACAATCGCTTCGTAGATCCGCGTGCGGCCTTGCACGTCGTCGGATTTGACGGTGAGGAGCTCTTGCAGAGTGTAAGCGGCGCCGTAAGCTTCGAGCGCCCAAACTTCCATTTCTCCGAAACGCTGACCACCGTACTGCGCCTTACCACCGAGCGGCTGCTGGGTGACGAGCGAGTATGGACCGACGGCACGAGCGTGAATCTTGTCGGCAACCAAGTGACCGAGTTTCAAGATGTAGATCATGCCGACCACGACTGGATTGTGGAAGGCTTCGCCGGTGCGACCGTCATAGAGGGTCGATTTACCACCGGTGGTGCCGTCTTTGCCGTCGCCGATCCAGGTGTAACCGCGGCCTTCTTTTTCGCCGGGCTTGCGCTCGCGGAGTTCGCCGTTGTCACCGATGAATTTGACACCGTCGACTTTCTTAGCCTTGGACATGAAGTCCCAAATGACTTCTTCCTTGATGCCGTCGAAAATCGGAGTGGCAACCTTGAAACCAAGCGCCTTGGCAGCAACTCCGAGGTGGGTTTCAAGCACCTGACCGACGTTCATCCGCGATGGCACGCCAAGCGGATTGAGGCAGATATCGACCGGAGTACCGTCCGACAGGTAAGGCATGTCTTCCTCGGGAACGATCGTAGCGACAACGCCCTTGTTTCCGTGACGACCGGCCATTTTGTCACCCACGGAGAGTTTCCGTTTAGCGGCAATGAAGACCTTCACTTCCTTGATGACGCCTGGATCGACTTCATCGCCGGATTCCAGCGAGTCGAGCTTGCGCTCGCGCTCGGTGTCGAGTTCTTGGAAACGGCTTTCGAAGGAGGTGATAATTTCCAGAATCTTGTTACGGATCGGGGAAGGATCGATTTCGATGTGATCGTGGACGGAAGCCAGCTTGCGAAGCAGGGTCTTGGTGATCTTGCGGTTCGCAGGGATGATGATTTCACCGGTCTGCGCGTTGACGACATCGAGTGGGATTTTTTCACCCAACAAGATGTCAGAGAGACGCTCGGTGAGGTCATCCGTTAGCTTGTCCGCTTTCTTTTTGTGCTCATCGCTGATCTTCTTGAGCGTCTTCTTGAGCTCAACTGGATCGACTTTTTCAGCACGCTTTTT
>CALPMD020000103.1 GCA_943324575.2 Akkermansia muciniphila | reverse complement strand
GTTTCGAGTGGAATGTCGCGCAACTGTTCGCGGGCGACGCGCGTTCCGAGTTCAAAGGCAGCTGCCAGTTTCGACGCTTTTGCCAGGCCCAGTCCCTTTTCCTTGGCCAGTTCCATGACGGGCAGGCCGCCAAGCGCACCCATGGATCCGTACTTCGCCAGCAATTCGCGCCCGATATCGATCGCGCTGCGGCCTTTGGTACCCGTGGAAATGAAGAGCGCCATCAACTCGGACTTGTCCAAAGCGGCCGGCCCGAGCGAGGCGAGCTTTTCGCGTGGCCTTTGGTGGTATGGCATGTCTTGAATGCGTGAACCTGCCGGGCTGGGTGGCTGCGAAGAAGGGCTGGGGGGCGATTCACTCATTCCCCAGACTAGCTTTTTTTCGTCGCTGGCGCAAGAAGGGTAAATTTTCGCATGCGGATTTGGGTATTGGAATCACAAGGGCGGCGGTCTAGGCTCTGGCCATGGAATGGGTGCTTTTTTACGATGGCGATTGTGCCCTTTGCACGGCATCGGTCCGGCTGATCCTGCGCTTCGACAAGCACCAACGCATCGCCTTTGCGCCGCTGCAGGGGCGGTTGGCGCAGGACATGAATCTGGCTTCGCATCTCACCGAGGACGGTGGCACGCTGGTTGTGCTGCGGGAGACCGATGCTTGTCTTTTTCTACGCAGCGATGGGTGGATCGAGCTGGCCCGTGCGCTTGGCGGCGGCTGGCGCTTGTTCTCCCTAGTGCGTTTTGTTCCTCATGCGTGGCGGGATGGTCTCTACCGCTGGGTTGCGAAAAATCGCTATCGTTTCATGGGGAAGCACCCGGTCTGCCCGTTGCCCGATCCCGCGCTGCACAATCGAATGCGCCACTGAAACTTGGGGGATCAAAAATGGTGGAGCGTAGCGGATTCGAACCGCTGACCCCTTGCATGCCATGCAAGTGCTCTACCAACTGAGCTAACGCCCCTTTCGGGTGGGGCGGAGGTTTATCGGCGACATGGCGCGCCGGCAAGAGGATTTTTCAGAAAATTGTCAGATTCTTTGCGCGGACTTGCGGCGCGGGAGCTGATTGTTTGGATGAGGGCTTGGCGAAGTGAGAGGAAGGCTTATGCTCGCTGGCATGTCGAAGTACGCTGGAGAAGAAGTGTTGGTGGTGCCACGCACCTTGTTGAATGAAATCGGAGCCTTTGAAGGAATTCAGACTGCCGGACTGGATGCGGCCATCGCCCGCCTGCTCGATCCGGCAAATCACTTTTTCATGGACCGTGCTGCCGCAGAGGAGGATCCCAACCACAAGCAGTTGATTCCCTACTGCATTTTCCGATGCGGTGACCGAGTCCTCCACTACACCCGCGGCAAGGCCGGTGGCGAGAGCCGCCTGCACGCGAAAATCTCCGTGGGCGTGGGTGGCCACGTCAACCCGATCGACACGGACGCTGGACGGACTGGGTCGGATGCCTACCACGCAGCCGTCACCCGCGAAATTGAAGAGGAACTGGATCTGCCCGAAGAACACACTCACCGCATCATCGCCTTGCTTAACGACGAGTCCAACTCCGTGGGGCAAGTCCACTTGGGCATCGTGCATTTGATTGATTTGAAATCGGACGCTGTGGCATCGCGGGAAGATGCGCTATTGGACTTGGGATTCACCGCGCTGGCGGACTTGAATGGTTCGTTGTTTGAGCGTCTTGAAACGTGGTCGCAGTTTTGCATCCGACACCTTGCGGAAGAAATCGGCTGATTCATGGCACGGCGATCGCTAGAAGTGGTCTCAAACCCACAAGGCGTAGGAGGAACGGCGCTGCCGGAAAAATAATCGGGCGACCCAGCAGATTGAGATGGTGATCTCACCAAAAAATCAGCACTATTCCTACAACTAGAGTAACGACATTCTTTTTTGCCTGATTTCAGCCATGCCAAGTCAAACCAAGCCACGAATCCTCATCGTCACGCCGGAAATCACCTACTTGCCACCTGGCATGGGGAACATGGCGCAGCGGATGTCCGCGAAGGCGGGCGGCTTGGCCGATGTTTCGGCGTCCTTGGTATCGGCCTTGTTTGAGCTCGGCGCCGACGTTCACGTCGCGATGCCGAACTACCGGCGGATGTTTCAGGGCGACATCTTCAGCTTTCATGAAAAGGAACTGAGAAAATACCACGAGGTCCTGCCGGAAGCGCACATCCACCTGGCAGAAGACCGGATTTTCTACTATCGGGAGCAAGTTTACAGCGATCATTCAGACGAGGCGATGCGCATCGCCCTGGTTTTCCAACGCGAGCTGATTAATCATATCATTCCGCGGGTGATGCCAGATTTGATTCACTGCAATGACTGGATGACCTCGCTGATCCCTGGCATGGCGCGTCGGCGGGGCATCAAATGCTTGTTCACGGTCCACAACATCCACACCAGGCAGGTCTCATTGGCACAGGTCGAGGAGGCGGGCATCGATGCCGCGGAGTTTTGGATGAATCTGTATTTCACTGGGCAGCCCAGCAGCTATGATCAAGCCCGCTCGAACGTACCGGTCGATTTGCTGACTTCCGGGATATTCGCGGCGCACTATATCAATACGGTCAGCCCGCGTTTCCTGTGGGAAGTGGTGGAAGGTTGGCACTCGGTAGTCCCCGATTCGGTGCGGGCCGAATTGCGTGCCAAATATCACGCGGGTTGTTCCGCGGGTATTCTCAACGCGCCCGATGTTTCCTATAATCCATCGACCGACGATGCGCTGGCTCAAACCTACACCGTCGCCGACTTCCCGATCGGCAAAGCGGCGAACAAGCGCGCCCTGCAACGAGAGCTTCAGCTCAAGGAAGACGCTAATGCTCCCGTCTTCTTCTGGCCGTCCCGTCTCGATCCCGTGCAGAAAGGGCCGCAGCTGCTGACGGAAATCCTCCATTCGGTGGTCTCCGACTACTGGCAGCGTAACCTTCAAATCGTTATCGTCGCCAACGGACCGCACCAAGAATGGATCGACAAGATTATTTGTGCCTTCGATCTGAGTGAGCGTGTCGCCATCGTCGATTTCGAGGAGCGCCTGTCGCGCTTGGCCTATGCGGGTTCCGACTTTATGTTGATGCCATCGCTCTTCGAGCCCTGCGGACTGCCGCAGATGACGGCTCCACTCTACGGCTCGCTGCCCGTGGTGCATTCCACGGGTGGGCTTTACGATACAATCCGTCCGTTGGACGTGGAAAGCTCAACGGGCAATGGATTCCGCTTTGATCATTACAATTCCGAAGGTTTCCGCTGGGCGATTGACCGGGCGATGGAATTCTACGCGCTGCCCCAAGAAATCCGCGAACGCGAGATCCGCAGAATCATGATCGAAAGCGAGAAGGAATTCAGCCACAAAGAGGTGGCACGCCGTTACATCGGCATCTACGAAGAAATGCTCGCGCGGCCTCTTGTCGAAAAGGAATCGGGCGAGGTCATCAAGGCGATGGCCGAGAGTTTGTCGGTGGCTCCCTTCCGCGAATTCGCGAAAGCTTGATCTATACCCTCCGCTTATTTCGTCGCCACGCGGTTTTGCCACATCGGCGACGGCGGCACCTCGCTGGGTCGGCAGATGATGATCCCCGCATGCTTGCTAGCCCCGTTCACATAGTCGGTGATCGGGCGGTCGATGATGACTTGGCGTCCTTTGTCGCGGTCCGAAGTGGCATGGCTGAAATAGGCCCGGTCCTTAACCCTCACGATCATTCCCACGTGCGAGGTGTAGCCGTAAGAATCATGGGTGGTGATGGCGCAAATGTCGCCGTTCTTGAGGTATTTCTCGGCACTGCGGACCTTTGATTTTGGCACATGATAGACAGGCAGGCTCGAAACTTGCTCCTCGATTTTGCCCATCGGCTCAATCAACGACGGATTGCTGCGCAAGTAGCGGTAGTTCTTCCACTGGACGGTCATTTCGTGGATTTCGCGTTTCAGTCGCTCGGCACCCGGGAGGCGGGCCGTGATATTGGTCGCGTAGCCACGGCGCTGGTTGTCGTGAAAAACCTCTTCCAAGTGATGCATCCGGCTCAGGTAGCTGCCGGTGCAAACGCCGTTGCGGTAGCGTTCGATTTCCACCATGTGCAGCAGGTCCTGCGGTTTGTAGGGGCCGGGCTGGTAGCGCAGCATGCGGGCAAATGCCAATGCGTTTTCGTAATACGTCCAACAATCCATCGCCTCGAGATTGGCCACTGGCGACTCGATCTTGTCGTCGACCTCCAGCGAGTAGTTGATGTAAGGCGTTCCCAGCAATTCCCGGGCAACACGGACCGTCCGTTCGCCCAACGGCAAGCTACGCCAGTTTTCGCGCTCGGCCTTGGCCACTATCGCTTGAAACTTCGACTCGCCCTGGAAGACAGTCGCGAGCGGCAGGCGCGGGCCGGCGGACGGTGGCACCGGCTTTTGCGCCAGCACGGCACCCGCTCCCCAAGCGGTCACAGCGAGAATCAATCGTAAAATTTTCACGTTCACACTGCTACCCATAGCCGATTCCCGTCGTCGCGCAAAGGGACAATTGGCTAACTTATGATTCCTCGGCGCAATGCGGTGGCCCCGTGCTTGCGGGTTTTTGATTGTCACGCCGCCGTCCGGCCTTTAAATGATCCATTCGAACTCGAAAATTTTGACAGCCGGGCACGGATGGTTAGATTTTCGCCGTTCCCAAGAACCACCCCCACATTTTATTATGAGCGAAACCACCGTTGAAAAGCACACCTTCCAAGCCGAGATCCAGCAACTGCTCGATCTCGTCGTTCACTCCCTTTACACCGACAAGGAGATCTTCCTGCGGGAGTTGATCTCCAATGCCTCGGACTCGATGGAGAAACTCCGCCACATCGAGGCGACGGAAAAGAACGTGCACGAGCCGACCCTGCCGCTGGAAATCCACATCACCACCGATGCGGAAGCGAAAACTCTTACGATCGCCGACCACGGCATCGGCATGACCCGTGAGGAGTTGATCAAAAACCTCGGGACCATCGCCCACTCGGGCACCAAGGCCTTCCTCAAATCGGTCAAGGACAGCGGCAGCACGCCGGGCAACATGATCGGCCAGTTTGGCGTCGGCTTCTACTCGGCCTTCATGGTCGCCGATGAAGTGAAAGTCCACAGCCGCAGCTGGCAAGCCGATGGCGAGCCGCTCGTCTGGATCAGCGATGGCAAAACCGGCTACGAAATCGAGGAATCGCCCGACCAATCGCGTGGCGTCAAGATCGTCATGCACCTCAAGGAGGAGCTCGCCGAGTATTCCGAGGAGACTCGCATCAAGCACCTCATCGAGACTTACAGCAACTTCGTCGGCTTCCCGATTTTCCTCAACGGCACGCGCATCAACGAAGTTGAGGCGCTGTGGCTGAAGAACAAGTCAGAGATCTCCGAGGACGAGTACAAGGCGTTCTATCAGTTCGCCTGCAAAGCCTTCGATGAGCCCGCCTATCGTCTCCACTTCAGCGCCGACGCGCCGATCGCGATCAACGCGCTGATCTTCGCGCCGAGCGAAAACCCCGAGCGCATGGGCTTCGGCAAGGTCGAGGGCGGCGTCGCACTCTACTCGAAAAAAGTCCTGATCGACGCCCAGCCCAAAGGCCTGCTGCCCGACTGGATGCG
>CALPMD020000102.1 GCA_943324575.2 Akkermansia muciniphila | reverse complement strand
CTCACGAGGCAGGATTTTCACCTCAAGCTGAAAAAAGGAGCGGATCTCGATGATCTTCGCGGGTTGCTTGCCAGCCTTCCCGCGCCAGCCGCCTATGCGCCGGCCCCTGCAAGTGCCGCACCTTCGGCTGCAAGTCCAACAGCCGCGCTTCCAGCGGCCGAGGGAGCTGAAATCAACTCACCGATGGTGGGAACATTCTATCAAAAGCCAGCTCCCGACGCTCCTGATTTTGTGGCAGTCGGCTCCACCGTTTCGGTGGGCCAGACGCTCTGCATCATTGAGGCGATGAAAGTCATGAACGAGATCAAAGCCGAGCGCGCGGGAACCATCTGCGCGATTGTGGCAGAAGATTGCACTCCTGTTCAATTTGGCGACGTCCTTTTCCGCATCAAGTGATCGGATTTTTTCTGTTCTCACCATATAAGTCATGTTTAAGCGCGTCTTAGTCGCCAACCGCGGCGAAATTGCCCTCCGCATCATTCGTGCTTGCCGCGAGTTGGATGTGGAATCTGTCGCCGTTTATTCCGAAGCGGATGTCGATTCCATGCATGTTCAGCTCGCTGATGAGGCGGTTTGCATCGGTCCGGCTTCGAGCAAGGAGTCCTATCTCAAGATCGACCGCATCATCGCCGCAGCGGAGATCACGGGTGCGGATGCGATTCATCCGGGTTACGGCTTTCTCTCGGAAAATGCGCGTTTTGCGGAAATTTGCAAATCGGCGGGGATCACCTTCATCGGCCCTTCCTCGGACGTGATCTCTCGGATGGGCGACAAGGCTACGGCCCGCGCCACCGCGATCGCCAACGGCGTGCCGATTACGCCCGGCTCCGACATCATGCCAGATGCTGAGACGGCATTGGCCGAGGCCAAAAAAATCGGGCTGCCCGTAATGATCAAGGCGACCGCCGGTGGTGGTGGCCGCGGCATGCGCCCGTGCTTCAAGGAAGAGGAATTCATCAGCCTGTTCCACGCGGCCTCCAACGAAGCGGTGGCCTGTTTCGGCAATGGCGATTGCTACCTTGAGAAGCTCGTGATCAACCCGCATCACGTCGAATTCCAAGTCTTCGGCGACTCCCACGGCAATTTCATCCACCTCGGTGAGCGCGATTGCTCCATGCAGCGCCGCAACCAGAAGATTATCGAGGAATGTCCGTCTCCACTGCTCACGCCAGAGCTGCGTGCGCGGATGGGCGAGGCATCGGTCAATCTTATCAAAAATATCGGCTACCAAAACGCCGGTACCATCGAATATCTTGTCGATGAAGCCGCTGAGAACTTCTACTTCATGGAGATGAATACTCGGATCCAGGTCGAGCACCCGGTCACCGAGGAGGTCATGGGCTGCGAGCTGATCAAGGAGCAAATCCGCGTCGCTGCCGGTGAGCCGCTCTCACACCACGTGCTGGATGCGACGCCCCGCGGCCACGCCATCGAGTGCCGCATCAATGCGGAGGATCCCTACAACAACTTCATGCCAAGCCCCGGTACCATCGATCTTTGGTATGCACCCGGCGGTAAAGGCGTACGCGTCGATACTCACGTCTATTCCGGCTATACGGTGCCGCCACACTATGACTCGATGATCGCCAAGCTCATTGTCACCGGCGCCACCCGTGAAATTGCCATTGCCCGCATGAAACGCGCCCTCGGCGAGTTCATGATCCGTGGCATCAAAACGACGATTCCTTTCCAACAGGAAATCATCGCTCATCCCGACTTCGCTGCTGGCACCTATGACATCGGTTGGGTCGCCCGCTTTTTGGAAGAGCGCGAGCAGTGAGCAAATATAGGTCTTATTAGACCTATATGACCTATGAACAACGCACGCCTCTACGCCATTCTCGACCTCGGCTACGTCGCGGAAGAAAATGCAGAATCTGTCACCGCTTCCTTGTTAGCGGGCGGTGCGGGCCTTCTCCAGCTCCGCGCGAAAAACCAAGATCTCGCGACGATTGAGCGAGTCGCACGTCGTCTCTTGCCGCTTTGTCGCCAGGCGGGTGTGCCTTTTGTTCTCAACGACCACGCCGCCCTCGCCGCGACGATCGGTGCCGATGGTCTGCACATTGGTCAGGATGACGGTTCCCTTGCCGATGCCCGCAAAATCGTGGGCTCCGACTTATTCATCGGTCGTTCCACCCATTCCCTTGACCAAGCCCGCGCGGCCCTTGCCGAAGGCTTCGACTGCATCGGCTTTGGCCCGCTGTTTCCGACCCCGACCAAAGCGGGTCGTCCGTCCATCGGGCTTCAAGACATCGTGGCCATGGAGCGTGAAGTCGGCTCAAAAATCCCTGCGTTCTGCATCGGTGGCATCACCCCCGAAACTCTCCCGCAAGTCCTCGCCGCGGGTGCGCGTCGAGTTGTCATTGTCTCCGCCCTGCTCACGGCCGCCGACATCCGCGCCGCGACTGCAGAAGCCGTCTTAGCACTGCGCGACTGAGCGCAGAATAAAAGATGTTCAATCGCGCCGTCTTTTTTTAAAATGATTGGCGTCCATTTGACTCACTACCCTCATGCCTCATTCCCAGTCCAAAATCGTCATTGGTGGCACCATCGCCATTGACCACGTCAAAACCCCTGAAGCGGAAGCTCAAAACCTGCTCGGTGGCTCTGCTGCCTACGCAGCTCTCGCGGCTTCGTTTTTCAGTCGCCCGGTCGATTTAATTGGAATCATCGGTCATGATTTTCCTCAAGAGCATCTGGACATGCTGGAAGGGCGAGGCATCACCCTTCACGGGGTCGAGCGTTCGGAAAACGAATCCTTCACGTGGTCCGGCGAATATCATGCCAACATGAACGAGCGCACGACCCACCGCGTCGGCCTCAATGTCTTAGAAAGCTGGCAAGTCAAAGTGCCTGCCGCGTCCGCAGCCTCGCCGATCGTGGTGCTGGCCAATATGTCGCCCGACAATCAACTCGAAATGCTCGAGCAGTGTGGAGTTCAAGCCGATTCATCCACCCCGCGCTTTGTGATCGCTGATACCATGGATCTCTGGATCAACATCGCCAACGAGCGTCTCCATCAAGTCCTGCCGCATCTCGACCTCTTTGTCCTCAACGAAGGCGAAGCCCGCGACCTCGCCGGAACCTCCAATCTCGTGAAGGCTGGCCGCCTGTTGCTGGAAAAGGGCCCGCGCAATGTCGTCGTCAAACTCGGTGAATTCGGCGCCATGCTCTTTTCCAAGCGCGGAGCGGCAAGTGAGGAATTCGACATCTTCCGCTGTTCCGCCTACCCGCTCGAAAGCGTGGCCGATCCAACGGGGGCAGGGGATACCTTCCTCGGTGGCATGGCCGGCTATCTCGCTGCGCAGAGCCATCCGCCCTATGATACTCAGGCGCTGCGGCAGGCCATCATCCACGGTTCGATGCTCGCCTCCTTCGCTTGTGAGGCATTTTCCACCCGCCGCATGGAAACCTTGGGTGCCGATGAGCTGGAAGCTAGAATCCAAGACTTCCGATCGGCCACCCATTGGTGAGACTCATCGAATGGCAGGAAATGACTTGTCCCGTAAGAATGCTTTCCATCTTTGATGGAAGTGATGCCGCAGGGCGCGAGTTTAGCGGTCTTTGACCCGCTCGACATGGGCGCCGAGCATGAGCAGCTTTTCGTCGATGAGTTCGTAGCCGCGGTCGATGTGGTAGAGGCGGCTGATCTCGGTGGAACCTTTGGCCTTGAGGGCGGCTAGCACGAGGGCCGCCGAGGCTCGGAGATCCGAGGCCATGACGGGTGCCGCCGAAAGTTGGGCAACGCCGTGGACGACGGCTGTGCCGTTGTCGACCCGGATGTCGGCACCCATGCGTTTAAGCTCGGCGCAGTGCATGAAGCGTTGGGGGAAAATCGTGTCCTTGATGACGCTGATGCCGGGGGTGGTTGCAAGAAGGGCGGTCATCTGGGCCTGCATGTCGGTAGGGTAGCCAGGATAAGGGGCTGTCACCAGATTGACGCCTTGGGTCATTTCGTTGCGGTGGACAGTGCAGACGTCGCCTGCCTCGTTAAAGTCGATGCGGTGGCCGGATTGCTCGATGGCGGCAGTGATGGCCTTGAGGTGTTCGCGGCAAACCCGGCGCAAGGTGACGCCATCGCCCGCGAGAGCGGCAGCAGCCATGAAGGTGCCCGCTTCGATGCGGTCGGGAATGACCGTGTGTTCGACGCCGTGGAGCTCTTTTACCCCTTCGATGACGATGCGGCGGGTGCCGGCACCGGTAATTTTGGCACCCATGGAGTTGAGGAAATTGGCGAGATCGAGAACTTCGGGCTCAGCGGCGGCGGATTCGATGATGGTGATTCCCTCGGCCAAGGTGGCTGCCATCATCACGTTGTCCGTCCCGAGAACCGTCGGACCGTGGGTGCCGCGCAGATCGATTTCCGCGCCGCGCAGACCGTCTTTGGCGGTGAGGGTGATGTTGCCGCCTTCGAATTCGATTTTGGCGCCGAGCGCTTCGAGCCCGCGCAAGTGAAGGTCCACAGGACGATCGCCGATGACGCAGCCACCTGGAAGAGATACCACGCAGCGGCCTTTGCGGGCGAGAAGCGGCCCCATCACACAGATCGAAGCACGCATGCGACGGACCAGTTCATACGGCGCTTGATCGCTCACATCAGCGCAGGTTGCGCGGACAGTGCCCGATGAACGCTCTACATCCGCGCCCAGTGCGCTGAGGATTTGGATCATGTAGTTCGTATCGGAGACGTCGGGCACGCGGCGGATGATGCAGTCTTCGCCCGTCAGCAGGGTGGCGGCGAGGATCGGCAAAGAAGCGTTTTTTGAGCCCGAAATGTTGATAGCCCCGCGCAGGGTGGCACCGCCGTGAACGACAAGTTTATCCATGAAGAATGACGAAAGTTGAGATTTAAAATTGGAGAAAGCGGAGGCTCAGGCGTGCTTGGCGAAGGGAAAACGGGCGACTCCGGAGAGGTCGGTTTTGACTTCGATGGCGGTAAAGGAAGAGCTTTGTAAAATTTCTCGAACCTGTGAAGCCTGATCATGTCCGATTTCCAAAACCAGCCAGCCGCCCGGTTTTAGATGCGTAAAAGCGGCGGGAATGAAGCGACGGATCAGGTCTAGACCGTCGGTTCCACTGAACAAGGCCAGCGCGGGGTCGTGCATGACCTCACGGGTGAGGGTGGCGCGTTCGCTTTCAGGAATGTAGGGGAGATTGGCCACGATCCCGTCAAAAAGACCGTCGATGGAGCTGAATAGATCGCTGTGAACAAAGACGGCGTTGGGAATTTCTAGGGCAGCTGCATTTTCCTGGGCGAGAGCGAGAGCGTTTGGCGAGACATCGGCCAAGGTGACATTCCAGGCAGGCCTGGCGGCGGCGAGGCTCAGGCCGAGCACGCCGGAGCCGCAGCCCATGTCGAGAATCTGAAGGTCATTAGGGAGCTCCCAGCTGAGGATCCATTCGGCGAGTTCCTCGGTTTCGGGACGCGGGATCAGAGCGCGGGCGTCGGTTTTGAATTCGTGTTTGTGGAAAAAGACGGTACCTAGCAGGTGTTGGAGCGGGATGCCTTCGCCCCTTTTTTTCAAGGCCTCGCGCAGCGGCGAGAGGTCTGACTCCTCCATGGGGCGGTCGAATTGGAGGTAAAGATCCATCCGCGTGCAACCGAGTTGGCGTGCTACGAGCATT
>CALPMD020000101.1 GCA_943324575.2 Akkermansia muciniphila | reverse complement strand
GACGGAGCCGGTTGTGATGAATTGCTTCTTCAGCTCGCCGTTGGATTTTTCAATGCCGAAGGCGGCTTGAAATCCAAATGCACTGAGTGAAAGGACGGTGAGATCGGCGGGGAGATCGCTGATGGAGATTTCAGGGAGCTCGGCGGCGGCGAGGTCTTTTTTCGAGAAGCGCGTGTCCCAGTCGGCACGGGCGGCGGGGCCGGCGGCGGGGCCGTGGTAGCGGCTGGTGAGTTTCTCGGCGAGGGACTTCTTGGCGTCCATCGGGTGGCCGGCGGGATCGCGGGCTTCGCCTAACAGCAGTAGGTAGTAGCGGTCCATCAGCTCGTCGGAGACGCTCATGAGCTTGCCGAACATTTCCTGCGGCGCGTCGCTGACGCCGACGTAGTTGCCGTACGACTTCGACATCTTGCGGACGCCGTCGAGGCCTTCGAGCAGCGGCATGACCATCACGACTTGCTGCGGCTGGCCTTCTTCCTTCTGGAGGTCGCGGCCGACGAGGATGTTGAAAAGCTGGTCGGTGCCGCCGATCTCGACGTCGGCGCGGATTTCGACGGAATCCCAGCCCTGCATGATCGGGTATTGCAGCTCGTGGAGGCGGATTTCCTGACCGGCATCAAGCCGGTTGCGGAAATCTTCGCGCTGAAGCATTTGTTGGAGCGTGACGCGGGCGTTGAGCCGCAGCACTTCCTCGTAGGTCATTTTGCGGAACCAGTCGCCATTGTAAACGATCTCGGTTTTCGAGCGGTCGAGGATTTTGAACGCCTGGTCGGTGTAGGTCGCGGCGTTGACCAGCACCTCGTCGCGGGTCAGCGGCGGGCGGGTGGACGAGCGGCCGGTCGGGTCGCCGACGGTGGCGGTGAAATCACCGATGAGCAGCACCGCCTGATGGCCGAGCAGCTGGAACTGGCGGAGCTTTTCCAGAGCCACCGTATGACCGAGGTGAATGTCAGGCGCGGTGGGGTCGACGCCCAGCTTGATCCGCAGCGGGCGGCCGAGGCGAAGTTTTTCCAAAAGCTCTTTTTCAGAGAGGACTTTGGCGGTGCCGGCTGTCAATTGGGCGAGTTGCTGTTCAGGAGACATGGGTGCAGAAAAAGCTAATATAGGAAAGTGGTAAGCTCGAAGGAGGCGGCGTGGGTCGCGGTGAGAATGCCTTGGGTAACGGGGATGCCAAGTCTGGATTGAGCGGATGCGGGGATGGAAATTCGCGGGCCGTGGAATCTTGTTTCATTTTTCCCTTTCCAACACCTCCGCGATGGATAATTCTCCCGCCCCCTACCAGAAATGGTGGTCGTAGCTCAGTTGGTAGAGCCCCGGATTGTGATTCCGGTTGTCGCGGGTTCGAGTCCCGTCGATCACCCCATCTTTCCCAGTCGGATCTTCCTTTGAAGTTCGGAAGGGTGAGAAGGTACCGTAGTCACGAGACTGATGCAGACACTCGAAAGCAGGATTCATTACAAATTTCGGAATTCGCTGTTGTTGGCGGAGGCGATGACGCATCCCAGCCTCGCGTACGAGTCGCAGAAGCAGAATTTCGACAACCAGCGGATGGAGTTCCTCGGTGACGCCGTTCTGCAACTGGTGGTGACGGAGGAACTGTACAAGATGTTCCCGGATTTTCCCGAAGGGCAGCTCACCAAGCTGCGTTCGCGCGTGGTGTCCCGCCGGGCACTCGCCCATTTTGCGATGGCGATTCAGTTGGGTGACTATGTCCTACTGGGTAAGGGCGAAGAAGCCACCGGCGGCCGCCGCCGTGCATCCACGCTGGCGGATGCTTTTGAGTCGCTGATCGGCGCGGTCTATCTGGACTCCGGTTTGGCTCCCGCGCGCGAGTTGATCCTGCGCCTCTTCGAATCGGAGATCAGCCAAATGGCGATCAGTCCTGATGAACGCAACCCGAAGGGAGAACTGCAAGAAGTCTTACAAGCCATTCACAGTGAGGCGCCAGCTTATCGAGTCATCAGCGAAAGCGGCCCAGATCACCGGCGGGTTTTCCAGTCGGAAGTCTCGTGGCGCGGGAAAGTTCTCGCCGCGGGCAAAGGCAAAAGCAAAAAGGATGCCGAGGCCCGTGCCGCTGCGGAAGCGCTGCGTGCCCGCGTTTGGGAGAAGGTCTAAGTTCGCGGTCGCGTACCCGACGGGGGCATGGTTCGCGCGAAGCGTTGGCTGGATTGCGGCGTTGCGCCGCGAAGATTCTAACGATGGGAGATTTGTATTGGAATAAGAAGAATGGGAATTCAATGAGATGGAATGGGAATCTGATAAGATGGAATGATATCTTAATAAGATGGAATACAAATACAATGGGTTGTATTGCGATTTAACTACATTGGATTCCCATTCCTTCTCATTGGTTTCCCATTACATCCCATTGGATTCTTATTCTATTTTATTGGATTCCCATTCTATCTTATTTGATTCTCATTCCATCTTATTGGATTCTCATTCCGACTCATTAGATTCTCATTCTATCTTATTAGATTCCCATTCCATTTTATTGGATTCCCATTCCACCACATTAGATTGCCATTTTATCTCATTGGATTACCATCCCATTAAGTTAGATTCGCAATTCTTCTCATAGATTTCCTATCATGATCCATGAGTTTGCTTTATCAGCCCAGCCGCGCGGCGGGCTCAGGCTAGGGCCGTGAGGAGCTTCTGATGGATCCCATCGAAGCCGCCGTTGCTGAGAACGGCGATGACGTCGCCGGACTGGACGGTCTCTTTGACCTTGGCGATGATCGTCTCGACATCGGGCAAGTACCAGCCGGTGCCGCCGAGGCGGGCGATGTCGGCGGAAAGTTGGTCGGGGTTGAGTCGGTCGTGCTCGGGGATCTTGTGGAGATCGGTCATGGCGGCGACGACGGCAAAATCGGCGGCGGCGAGGGCTTCGGCCAGCTCGGTTTGGAAAACGGCGCGGCGGGTGGTGTTGGAGCGCGGCTCGAACAGGACCCACAGGCGGGAGCCGGGGTGGCGCTGGCGCAGGCTTTGCACCGCTAGGCGGATGGCCGTCGGGTGGTGGGCGAAGTCGTCGATGACTTTGATGCCGTTCACTTCGCCGCGCAGTTCTTGGCGGCGGGCGATGCCGTCGAAGGATTCCAGACCGCTGCGGATCTCATCGGCGCTGAGTCCCGAAAAAGTCGCCGCGGCGATGGCCATGGCGGCGTTGCGGACGTTGAAATCGCCGGTCATCGGCACCATGTAGGCGATGCCGCCGAGGGTGAAGCGGCTGCACTCGGTTTCGTATGCGAGGTTTTCGATGCGCAGCGTGCAGTTCTCGCCAAAGCCGACGGTGGTCACGGGGCAGGGCGCGCCGGTGGCGACGTCGAGGCAGTTTGGCTCGTCGCCATTGATGTAGGCGCAGCCGCCGCGCGGGACGATGTTGAGCAGGCGGCGGAAGGTGAGTTTGATCTCGTCGAGCGAGCCGTAGATGTCGGCGTGGTCGAATTCGACGTTGTTGACGATCAAGCACTCAGGCAGGTAGTGGAGGAACTTCGAGCGCTTGTCGAAAAACGCGGTGTCGTACTCGTCGCCCTCCAGCACGTTGATTTCCGAGTCGGTGAAGTGCGCGCCGCAGCCGAGGTTTTTCGGCAGCCCGCCGATCATGAAGCCGGGATCGCGGCCCGCGTGGCGGAAGATCCACGCCAGCATCGACGAGGTGGTCGTCTTGCCGTGCGTCCCGGAGACGACGAAGTTGCGTTTGCCCCGCAGGAAAAACTCTTTCAGCACCTCGGGCAGGGAATGGTAGAGCAGCTTGCGGTCGAGCGTGGCCTCTGCCTCCGGGTTGCCGCGGGAAATCGCGTTGCCGATGATGACCACGTCCGTGTCGGCGGGGATGTTTTCCTCGCGGTAGCCTTCCGTCAGCGTGATGCCTTGGCCGCGCAGGAAGTCCGACATCGGCGGATAGACGTTAGCGTCAGAGCCGGTGACGGTGAAACCGCGTTGTTTCATAGCGGCGGCGACCGCACCCATGGCGGTGCCACAAATGCCGGTGAAATGGAAACGAGTCTTTTGCGACATGGGGTGGCGAGCAACCTACGCCGTAAATCCCGCCCTGCCAATCTGGAATATGGCGGATTCTGGGAGTCCAAGCTTCAGCTTGCATCCACACGCTAAAGCGTGAACTCCCGCAAAGCCTCCACGCTAAAGCGTGAACTCCTCAATCGTCCCACCCCCGGCCGAAATCCAGCAACGGATATTCCCGCCAGCGCCGCTCGGCCTCGGTGCGGCCGATAGCGCGGAGATAGTCAGCGGCGCTGGACCATTTCCATTGGTCCCACTTTTTGACCAGGCCGTGCTTTACCGGGTTATGATGGACGTAGTGAATCGCCCTCACGTGGTGAGCATCGCCGGTGATGGCGCGCTCCAACAGGTTGAACCAAACCTTGCGCCCGCGCGCGCTGTCTTCCCGATTCCACTGGAAGGAACTCCGGCCATGAAGCTGCCCCAGCTCGTGAAGCAGTGCGGGAAACGCTTCGGTCAGAACGACCGCGTGATAGTGATTGTGCAGAATCGCCCATGCATCAATGCGGGATGTGTGGGCTTGCAAAGCGGCGAGCAGGTCGTCGGCAAAGCTGTCCATGCGCTCCTCGGAGGTCCCGATCCACGCCTTGTGCTCGTAACAAGTCGCGGTGATTAGATAAAGCCCCCTGGCCTGTGATGTGTGGGCCGGACTGTGCCACGGGCGACACTGGAGTTTGCGCTGAGCGAGGGTGTGGCGGCGTTGCTCTTCGGTGAGTTTTCGCCAGTAATACATTGCATCATTCTAGCACCTTGCCGGGGGGGGACAAGCTGAAGCTTGGACTCCTGCGCTTTTAAGGAGTTCACGCTTCAGCGTGCGGGATACAAGCTGAAGCTTGAACTCCATGGCGCAGGACGTGATCTCACATTTTGAAATCCTCGCCCAAGTAGTGCTTGCGGGCGATCGGGTCATTGACGAGCTCGTGGGAGGCTCCCTCCAAAATCACCCGCCCATCATGGATGAGGAAGGCGCGATCGGTGATGCTGAGGGTTTCTCGGACTGAATGGTCGGTGATCAAAATGGCCAATCCGTCGCGATCCCTCAGTTCGCGGACAATCCGTTGGATATCTTCGACGGCGATGGGGTCGATGCCGGCAAAGGGTTCATCAAGCATCAGCAGGGTCGGGTCCGAGCAAAGGGAACGGGCGATCGCGAGGCGGCGCTTTTCCCCGCCGGAAAGCGTGATGGCCAACGACTTTTCCAGCCTGGTGATATTGAAGCGCGCCAGCAGATCGTGTGCGCGGTCGAGGCGATCGGCGCGGCTGAGGTTGGGTCGCGTCTCGAGAATCGCCAGCAAGTTATCGATCACCGAAAGCTTGCGAAAAATCGATTCTTCCTGCGGCAGATAGCCGAGCCCGAGGCGGGCGCGGCGGTGCATGGGCATGTGCGATAAATCGTGGCCGTTGAAGTGCACCGTCCCCGCGTCGGCGGGAACGAGTCCGGCGATCATGTAGAACGAGGTGGTTTTGCCCGCGCCATTCGGGCCGAGCAGGCCGACGATTTCCCGGGGTTGGACGGTGATGGAGACGCCATCCACCACGGGACGGGAGCCGTAGGACTTGCGAAGTCCGTTGGCAAAGAGAACGGCAGTTTCGGGATTGGAACAGGTCGAGCCAGGATTGTGCATCGG
>CALPMD020000100.1 GCA_943324575.2 Akkermansia muciniphila | reverse complement strand
TCACTGGGACGAGTGTATCATTTTTGATGCATTCGTCAATCGGCGTTTTGCGGGTTTCCTGCCGGCTGAAGCCGGTACTCCTTGAGATAAATAAAAAAGCCTCCTGTTTGCACAGGAGGCTTTTGGGGTCCTTGGGAGCGGGGTTCGCTCGTTGGGGATTAGGTGGTCTTTTGGGCGCGCTTGCGGGCGCTGGCATCGAGGATGCGCTTGCGCAGGCGGATGTTGAGCGGGGTGGCTTCGACGAGTTCGTCGGCATCGATGTACTCGATGGCGCGTTCGAGGGAGAAGCGCAGCGCTGGGGTGAGCTTGGAGGTTTTGTCCTTGCCGGAGGAACGCATGTTGTCGAGGTGCTTTTCCTTGACGGGGTTGACGGGAAGGTCGCCGACGCGTGGGTTTTCGCCGACGAGCATGCCGCCGTACACTGCATCGCCAGGAGCGACGAAGAGGGTGCCGCGGTCTTCAAGCATTTGCAGCGAGTAAGGGGTAGCGGTGCCGGAATCCATCGAGACGAGCGTGCCCGTGGTGCGGTTCTGGATTTCGCCAGCGTGTGGGGCGTATTCCTTGAACAAGTGGCTCATGATGCCGTGGCCGGAGGTCAGGTTGACGAGTTCGGTTTCGAAGCCGATGAGGCCACGGGTCGGGATGTTGGCTTGGATGAAGACGCGGCCGCTGGCCTCGGTGTCCATGTGTTCCATCAGGCCCTTGCGGTTCATGAGGATCTTGAGGATGCCTTGGGTGTAGTCGCCTGGGGCTTCGACGTAGAGCGTTTCGAATGGTTCGAGCAGCTTGCCAGCGTCGTCGCGGCGGAAAATCACGACGGGGCGGGAGACGAGAACTTCGAATCCTTCGCGGCGCATTTGCTCGACGAGGACGGCGATCTGCATGGCTCCGCGGGCGGAGACGTTGAAGAGGCCAGCCGTGTCGGTGTCTTCGACGGTGATGGAGATGTTGGTCTTCAACTCGCGCATCAGACGGTCGCGGATGGCGCGGGTGGTGACGTGTTTGCCTTCTTTGCCGGCGAGTGGGCCGTCGTTGATGGAGAACTGCATCGAAACCGTTGGCGGGTCGATGGCGACGAAGGGAAGCGGCTCGACGCTGCTGTCACCCGAAATGGTTTCGCCGATCTGGACGTTTTCAATGCCCGCTGCGATGCCGACGATGCCGCCTGCGCCGCAACCTTCGGAGTCGGTGGTGGCAAGACCGGAGTAGGTGAAGGTCTTGAGGACTTTCGACTGGGTCTTGGTGCCGTCGCCGCGGAGAAGGTGGATGGTGTCGCCCTTTTTGACGTTGCCGCCGAGGACTTTGCCGATGGCAACGCGGCCGACGTATTCGTCCCACTCGATGTTGGAAACGAGCATGAGGAATGGTGCATCGGGATCGGCCTTGGGAGCAGGGATGAACTCGACGATTTGCTTGAGGAGAGGGACGCAGTCGACGCGCTCGTCATCCGGGTTGTCCATGAAATAACCGTCACGGGCGGAGCCGTAGGAGAATGGAGCGTTGAATTGGTCTTCGTCGGCGTCGAGGTCGAGGAAGAGTTCGAGCACTTGGTCGCGGACCTTGGCGGGATCGGAGAGTGGGCGGTCGATCTTGTTGATGACGACGATCGGCTTGAGGCCTTCTTGCATCGCTTTGCGAAGCACGAAGCGGGTTTGCGCCTGCGGGCCGCCGGAAGCGTCGACCACGAGGATGACACCATCGACCATTTTCATGACGCGTTCCACTTCAGCACCGAAGTCGGCGTGGCCTGGGGTGTCGACGATGTTGATGGTGTAACCGTTCCAGAGAATGGAGGTGTTCTTCGCCTTGATGGTGATGCCCTTTTCGCGTTCGAGGTCCATGGAGTCCATGGCGCGCTCGGTGGTGGCTTGGTTTTCACGGTAGGTGCCGCCGGCTTGGAGGAGCTGGTCAACCAGTGTGGTTTTCCCATGGTCAACGTGGGCAATGATGGCGAGATTTCGAATTTTCAGATCAGACATGACAATGGGATAAAGGTGGGCCTCCGTGCGAAGGGGGGCGGGCTATGAACGGTTTTGGCCGTCATGGCAAGGCGGGATTGAGGGTAAATGGTGAAATTAGAAAGCAGAAAGCTGAAATGGGCTAGGAAATGGATGCCGAGGGCGGCTTCAATCAGCTCCGCTTCGGCTTGGGGATGATAGGTCAGGCGCATCCGATCGCGCTCCTTGCGGCTTGCATGACTTCTTCGTGGCTGCGGCCCTCGACGGAGCCAGAAGTCAGTTCGTCGTCTCGCCTCTGGAGTTCTTGCAGTGTGACTCCGTCAAAAGATTCTAACTCGTTGTCGATGCTTTGCCAGAGATCCTGCGCGAGTGCGGCTCGCTCCGAAATGGGAAGAGACATGGCGGCATCGGCGATTTCCTGCGAGGACATAGCTACTTGTTGCACATTCCGTGGGCTCGGTCAATGGGGCGCGAGGGCGAGGTTTACAAAACGCTTTCCAAGACGCGGCAACCTCCTAAGGTGCGGGCGAACTCACGAATAATGTCCTTTTCTCAAATCCTAACCCACCCCGGCGGCTCGCATAAAGACGAGTTTCTGGCTTGCTGCCTCTTATTAGCCGAACACCGGGCGCCGATCGTCCGGCGCGAACCGACGGCGGAGGATCTGGCCGATCTTTCCACGGCGGTGGTTGATGTAGGGCACGAGCATGCGCCGGAGCGGGGAAACTTTGATCATCACCAATTTCCCAAGGATCATCCGCCGATTTGCGCGTTGAGTTTGGTGTTGCAGCATCTCGGGGTGTATGAGGATGCGCGGGAATTTTGCGACTGGTTAGAGCCCACCGAATGGTTCGACACGCGGGGGCCGATCGAGACGGCGCGCTGGCTGGGTATGCAGCGGGAGACGTTGTTTAAGCTGAACTCGCCGATTGATACCACGCTGCTGAGGCGATTTGGTGCGGTGGCACGGTTGGAGCCGGGCGAAGCCTTGTGGGAGGTGATGCGCTGGATCGGCATGGACATGCTGGGGTACATCAAAGGGCTGCGCGAGCGGATGAATACCATCAAGAAGGTCGGTGAATTTTGGAATATTGAAACGCCTAAAGGGGCATTCCGCATTTTTTACATCCCACGCACGGAGTCGTTGCTGGATGATCCATCGGCGGGGATGTCGCGCTATATTTCCATGCAGCGGAATACAGGCGACGTGGCGGGCCTGGTCTATCCCGACCGGCGGGGGAGTGGCTTCGGGCTGTCGCGCTACAACGATCATCCAAGCTTGGATTTTACCCGCATTCAGGGCTGCGAGGATGTGAACTTCGCCCACGCGCGTGGCTTTGTCGCGAAGACGTCCGCAACGGATCCGGCGAGATTGCGTGAACTTTTGAAACTTTCCTGGAAGTGAAAAAAAGCGAGTCGCGATGGATTTGGAGGAAACCCGCCCTTGCGCCGGTTGGGTAGCTGTGTGACTCGTAGCTTGTGCTTATTTAATACGTTCTCATGCATGAAACACTCCTAGTGATCGGCCTGTTTGTTCTTGCGGTCGCCCTGCGAACGGCGCGCACGGGCCACTTGCGCAAGCTAGGGGCGCTGACGTTTCTGGGAGCAAGTTTCGCTCTGCTCTATTTTTTGACGGGCCACTGGTGCGGTGGTGTGCTGGGTGTGGGTCTGTGGTTTATGCTGCCGTGGGTCGAGTTGCTGACGCGGATCCGACCGATGCGCTTACCCTTGGACAATCGCCTCTCGCACCAGAGGGTCCCGAATCCGTCATTTTTCCCCAATGCGACCAAGGCGGCTGCGGGGATGGAGGAGGCCGGCTTTGAGCATGCCACCGACTGCGGTTGGGAGTGGGCGGGGATGCAGCAGTATTTCCGGCTCTACTGGCATCCTGAGGAACGCGCCGTCGCGGCCGTTTGTCTCTGTGAGCATGACGAGGTGGCTTTTGCATTCGTTTCGATCACCTCGCAGGGTGCCGATGGGAGTCTCTGGCGCACGACCAATTTTCCGTTTTCGCCGATCTTGCGATGCTCTCCCGATGTGAAGTGGAATCATATTCCCTGCGGGCGGAGTTGTTTTCACCAGATTCTCTGCGACCACCAAAAGTACCTGCGCCGCATGAAGATTCCCGTCGAGCAGCTACGAATGCCTGATCCCGACCAAATCGAAGGGGCAATCGAGTTGGAAATGCGCAGGCAGGTGGACGAGAACCTAGCTGCCGGAGTCATCGAGCTGACGGGGGACGGCAACTTTCAGTACTCGAGACGCGGACTGCTTTTTCTCTGGGGGCAGTTCGTCAAGGATATGGTGCGCCTTTGTTAGGCGGCGAGGGTGCCAAAGGCGATCAGCCCGCCAATGACGATGCCAAGCGAGATCCGGTACCAACCGAAGACCGACAGGCCGTGGCTTTGCAGGTAGGAGACGAGCCATTTCACAGCCACCGCAGCGGAAACCGCTGCTGCGACAATGCCAATGAGAAGTGGGGTGGTACCATATTCGTGTAGCATCAACTTGGTGCCGCCGAAGAGAGTGTTGTAAACGGGGTCGAGGTCTTTCACCTTTTCAACCGCTTCTTTGGCAGTGGCGGCGGTGAGCGTGAGTACGCCTAGTAGGAAAGAATATTCAACCGCGGCACGCAGCGAGAGGCCCACTAAAATGCCGCCGCAAATGGTCATCAGGCTGCGGCTAGTCCCCGGACACATTGCGACGCATTGGAGTAGGCCTATGATGAGGGCGAGTTGCCAAGTGAGTTCGGAAAGTTCCTTGCCACCACCGATGGCGGGATTCTTTTTTCGCCACTGTGCAGTCAGGAGGATTCCGATCCCGCCGATGATCCAAGCAGCCACCACCGGCCACATGCCGAAAAGGTGGCTTTTGATCCAATGACCCAGCAGTGCCCCGATCACGGCAGCAGGCATGAATCCGGCGACGATGGCGATCGCCAGCTTGAGACCTTCCGCATCCAAACCGAGCATACCGCGCAACATCTGGAGCACCCGCCGAGAATACAGTCCTAGCACGGCGAGGATCGCGCCGCCTTGGATGCAAACCGCGAAAGCGTCTGCTGCTGCCTTCGACTCTGGACTACCCACGCCGATACCCATGAGCCGTTGTGCGATGATGAGATGGCCGGTGGAGCTGATGGGGAGATATTCGGTGATCCCTTCGATCACGCCGAGGACGAGTGCTTGCCAAGATTCCATGGTGAATATTTTTTCCAAACTGGGGAATGGATCGCAAAGGCGCAAGGCATTTGCCAACAGGTCATCGTTAAAAACAGGCCTATAAGTACACCGAGAGTGAAAAATTGCCCGGAAGGAGGCTATTTTTCGGGTAGTTGGCCAATTTCAGGCGGGCAGTACGGTGCTTTTGCTTTTTTGGCGTGCGGTGAATAGATCAATTAAAGCATTAAAATTAAAGGATTTGATGATTTTCAAAGGCGCATCAAAATTATTCTTGTCGGTTAGTGTATTTTGGTGTATTTCTAATGAATCACATTGCGGTCGATTTGATTCATGAGCACTGACGTCCAACGCTACAAGGGTTTTGCACCCTACAAGATGGACCCGAAATTTCGGGTTTCCATCCCGATGGCTTGGCGTCCAGAAGCAGGATCGGTCTTGTTTCTGCTGTTTTCGAAAGCTCACGAGATGCCGATCGTAAAAGTGCTGAGCCAAGAAGCGTTTAACGAGCGCGTGGAGAC
>CALPMD020000099.1 GCA_943324575.2 Akkermansia muciniphila | reverse complement strand
CGAGGAAGATTTTCCAAGCCATCTTGGTCAATCGTTCGGGATCGATTTTCGGGCGCGGTGGCGTCTGGGCTTGAGGAGCTGGCCGTGGCGCGGAATCGTTAGCCGCCGCTAGTTGCACTTCCTCATTGCTGGAATCATTGGCCTGACTTTTACCCTTGCGGCGACGGCGCTTGCGCTTGGCTGGCTCGCCGGACAAGGCAGCGCCACCTGCGGATTCGGCCTCCGGCTCTGGCCAATCGCCACCGACAAGCGCCGCAGGAGCGGCAGTGGATTCGGCGGATTCGGCGTCCCGATGCACGCTTTCAGTCACCAAAGGAAGAATCGGCTCATCGGCGGCAGGAGCCGTCTTGGCGACTTTCTTGGGCCGTGGCTTTGCCGCAGCTGCCGCAGATTTTTTTGGGGAGGTGGGAGATTTGTCAGTCATTGGGGAAGAAAAATGAAAGGTTCACTTCGGCTGCAAGCAACCCAGAAGAATTTAGAAGTTTTTAATGTCATCGCGATTTGTTGTATCCGATGGCGTTGCTGGTTTAGTTAGCTGGTCTTTGCCGGATGACCAAAGATCGAAGTCAGGATTTTGGGTGCTGTTGTTTGATGTGCCATCCGATTTGATCGCGGTGCGGTAGCGATACTCGATACCCCAAGGGTCGACGATCTTGGTAGTTGCGGAAGCCGTTCCTGAGGTCCACCCCTGTTTGCTGACCGCAGGGTCTAGCACGGCCAGATAGAGTTTCTTGGTGGTGTCACTCAACGCATCGAAATAGAGGGCTTTGAACAGGATCGCGCTCTGGCCACTGCCATCGGCAGAATCGCCAGTGGATGGATAAGAACCAACATCGAGTTTGTATTCTTCCAGCGCCTTGGAGATCAGGGCGATTTGGACACGGGCTTTTTCATTGGCCTGGCGATCCTTGACGAATCCCGCACCGCTGACGACCAGTCCCGCGAGAATGAGGATAATCGTAATCACTGTCATTAGCTCAATCAGGGTGAATGCGGCGCTACCGCGGCGTGTGGGCATCTTCATTGGGTTGCTGAGTTTCTGGGGATGACCAAGCAATTACTGGTTACCCATGGTCGAGATCATCTTGATCAGGGGCAAGAACAGGGCAAACACGACCGCACCAACAATCAAGGCGAGAATCACGATCATGATCGGCTCGAGAATCGAAGTCAGGGCTGTAACGGCATTATCAACCTCGTCGTCGTAAACGTCGGCAATCTTAAGGAGCATCTCTGGGAGTTGACCGGTTTCTTCGCCGACATCGACCATGGAAATAACCATGTTTGGAAAGACGCCGGATGCTTGCAGTGGCGTGACAATGGTTTCACCTTCTTTAACCGCTTCGTGAACCTTCTCGATCGCTCGGGAAATAATGACATTGCCCGCTGTATCACGGGTGATATTGAGGGCCTGAAGGATCGGGACGCCGGAAGTTACCAAGGTTCCCAAGGTGCGTGAAAAACGGGAAACCGCGCTCTTGCGCTGGATGTCGCCGAGGATCGGGATTCTCAGCAACATGGTGTCTATCATGATCCGGCCGGGAGGAGTCTTACCCCAGAGGTTGAAGAGGAAGAGAAAGATGCCAAACACGATAAATACGAACACCACGTTGGGAACCCAGAATGGGTTGGAGAGAAAGAACTCTGACATGCCGAAGACAATCTTGGAAATCAGCGGCAACTCGGAGTCGGTGTTGGTGAACATCTCCGTGAACTTCGGCACGATAAAAATCATCAGGAAGACGAGGATGCCAACAGCGATGATCATGACGATCACGGGATAGACCATCGCGGAAACGATCTTGCTCTTCAGCTTTTCAGCCTTCTCCTGATAATCCGATAGGCGGTTAAGCACGGTTTCAAGAACACCGCCTAGTTCGCCCGCCTTGACCATATTGACGTAGAGCTTGTTGAAAATTTTCGGGTGTTGGGCGAGTGATTCGGAAAAGGTGGATCCGCCCTGGACGTTTTCGGCGAGAGCGCTGACGGTGGCCCGAAGCACTGGATTTGGCTCCTGTTTTTCGAGTACCGTGAGGCTGCGGAGGAGCGGCAAGCCGGAGTCGATCAACGTGGCAAGTTGGCGGGTAAACATCGCCAAGCTCTTCGGCTTGATACTGCCGCCCACTTTGCCTTTGGTCACCGTCTTTGCCTTGGCTTTGCCCTTGGCCTTGATCGGGACCACCTTGCCTTTTGCTTTGCCCTCTTCGCTGATCTGGGTCGGGTAAAGCCCCTTGGTGCGCAGCTGTTGGATCGCTTCTGACTCAGTCGCCGCAGAGATCACACCGGTGGTTTGTTCACCTTTAGGATTTAGAGCTGAATATTGATAATTGGCCATGGGTGCAGGTGTATCTTACGAAAGACAAGGCGGATTAGTAAAGGATGGAAGTCGGTGAAAAGCAAAAATGGTTTATGCGCGAGAATGCGCTTCAAGCTGCGGTTTCAGGTGTATTTGAGCACTTCCTCAATGGTTGTCTGGCCGAGATAAATGCTTCGCAGGCCATCCTCACGCAGCGTGTTCATGCCGAGTTCGATCGCTTTTTGTTTGAGTACGACGGTAGGAGCTCGCGAGGTGATGAGTTCGCGAATCGGGTCGGTGATATTAAGCAATTCGTAAAGCCCACGGCGACCGCGGTAGCCTGACTGACCGCAGATTTCGCATCCAGCACCTGTGAAAAACTCCTTGTCGCCGAGCTCATGCGCCGAGATCCCCAGTTGATTAAGGATGGCTTCATTGGGCTCATAGGTCGTTCTACAATCTTTACAGATCGTCCGGACCAGACGCTGGGCAAGAATTCCTTCGAGCGAAGCGGAGACAAGGAATGGCTCGCAGCCCATATCAACCAGACGTGTCACAGCGCCAGGCGCATCGTTGGTATGAAGAGTGGAAAGAACCAAGTGACCTGTCAGGGCGGCCTGAATCCCGATGGTTGCGGTTTCTTTATCGCGCATTTCCCCGATCATGATCCGGTCTGGGTCTTGGCGTAGAAAGGCCCGGAGGATTCGGGGAAAGTCGAGGCCGATCGCCTCATTGATAGGAATTTGGATGATCCCATCAATGTCATATTCGACGGGATCCTCTGCGGTCAGCAGTTTGGCATCGATCGTATTGATTCGGCGCAGGGCGGCATAAAGGGTTGTGGTTTTACCCGCACCTGTGGGGCCCGTGACGATAAAGATGCCGTTGGGCTTTTCGATCGTTTCGGTGATGTAATTGTAAATGTGATCGGTCAGCCCCAGATTTTCGAGCGAAAGATTGACCGAGGAACGGTCGAGCACGCGCAACACGATTGATTCGCCGTGATGGGTGGGCAGCGAAGACACACGCATATCCACCTGCTTGTCGCCGACTTGTTTGACGATTCGGCCGTCTTGAGGAAGGCGCCGCTCGGCGATGTTCATATTAGCCATCACCTTGACACGCGAAATAATGGGCAGGGCGAGATGAATCGGTGGCGGCGCCATTTCATAAAGCGCGCCATCGACCCGGTAGCGGATCCTGAAGTCTTTCTCAAAGGGCTCGAAATGGATGTCGGAGGCTTTTTCCTTGATTGCCTGGTAAAGAACCAAGTCAACATAACGAATAATAGGTGCTGAATTAGCCTCTGATTCGAGATCTGCGACGTTCAGAGATTCGCCGGCAACAACGAATTGGTTGAGAATATCCTCCATGGCCTTGCCCTCGCCGCCATAGCATTCGTTAATTTTTGCCTCAACTAGGTAATCAGGAGCTACGACGACATTGATCTCGCGCCCCAAAGCGAAATGGAGGTCTTCCGCAGTCTGCGGATTCAACGGATCGACCAGAACCACATAAAGGCCGTTTTCATTAAAATTGACAGGCAGCGCGCCGTGCAAGCGAGCCGTGCCTGCAGGAACCAACGCCAGCAGAGCCTCCGACGGATTCCAGTCGCGGAGATCAACCATGCTGGTGTGCAACTCGGAAGCAATAATCGGCCAAATGTCATCGCGGTGCTGGATGACTTCAAAATCAGCCAGCACTTCCGCAATCGTCTTTCCGCTTTGGTTAATCTCAGCAAGGATGTCTTGGGAGAGCGCTTCGTCGATCAGACTGCGTGACTGAAAAAGTTCGATGATCTGTTGATTTTCCATGAGGCGGCAAAAACGAAAGTTATTTAATAATCGATGGCGGGCCTAGTTAGTCAAAATCTGACATGGTAGCGTGGGCGACCTCACTACCCGAAGTTAACCCTGAAAGCACCTTGCGGATGCCGTCTTCGCGCAGGGTGCGCATGCCAAGTTCGCGGGCGCGACGGCGCAGTTGGGTGGTCGTCAGTCCGGTATTGATCATGGTGCGAACCTCATCATCGATTTGGAAAATTTCAAAGATCCCCATTCGTCCTTTGAAGCCGTTACCGCGGCATTTTTCGCAACCCACGGCGGCGAAAATCGTGGCGTCTACCATGCGGGACGAATCCAGAGAGAGAGCCCGCAGCTCTTTATCCGTGAGCACCGCAGGGGCCTTGCAAATCGGGCAAAGCTTCCGCACCAACCGCTGAGCAAGAACCGCACGCACGGCAGAGGCGATCAGGAATGGCTTTACACCAATGTCGGCAAGACGGGCAACGGCGGATGGAGCATCATTGGTGTGCAAGGTGGAAAAAACCAAGTGCCCCGTGAGTGATGCATTGATGGCGATGTTAGCTGTTTCCGCGTCGCGAATTTCACCAATCATGATGATATTCGGGGCCTGGCGGAGCATCGCTCGGAGCGCTGCGGCGAAGGTCATGCCAATGTCAGTTTTAACCATGACTTGGTTAATCCCCGGAAGCTCATACTCCACAGGATCCTCAACTGTGATGATTTTTTTATCCGGCTTATTGATCACATTGAGACAGGCGTAGAGCGTCGTCGTCTTGCCTGAGCCCGTGGGCCCCGTGACGAGAAGAATCCCGTCTGGAAGGCCAAGAAGTTGCTCAAAGGTCGACTGGTCGTCCGAGAAAAACCCAAGCTCAGGAAGGCCGAGCAGAAGCGAGGTCTTATCCAGAATCCGCATGACCATGGACTCACCGTGGTTGGAAGGAACGGAGGAAACCCGTAGATCCACTTCCTTGTCTCCCATCTTGAGTTGAATGCGACCATCTTGCGGAAGGCGTTTTTCCGCAATGGACATCGTGCCACTCATCACCTTCAACCGGGCAATGATCGCAGGCAGAAGTTTTTTCGGATGGGTATCCACATGAACCAACTTGCCATCCATACGGTATCGAACACGGACTGAAGTTTCGAGAGGCTCGATATGGATGTCCGAGGCACGCAAACGAAACGCCTCCGTCAGTAACTGCATCACAAGACGAATGATCGGCGCGTCTGCACCACCGGCTCCAGCCTCGGCATCGCCACCACCCACCGAGAAGTCGGAGGATTCAGCCGCGTCCATTCCAACTGTTCGATAGAAATGACGAAGATGGTCTTGGATATCCTGATGGGTGACACAGATCAGATTCAACTCGCGGCCAATCACATGAGGCAGGCTGTCCAAGGCCTCGAAATCCAAGGGATCTGCCAGCGCGACTGTGAGAGAAGCTCCATCGTCATGCAGCGGAATGACCCGATAGCGTCTGGCAACATCATCGGGAATGGCAGCGGTGATACCCGGATCGATCACCACATCCGCAAGACGAATGAATGGCATGCCTGCATTTACGGCGAGAGTCTTGGCGACATCT
>CALPMD020000098.1 GCA_943324575.2 Akkermansia muciniphila | reverse complement strand
GGTCGTGCGAACAGCCGTGTAGGCGGGAGAAGCCGCGCCCTTTTCACCTTCGCCATTCAATAGCTTGCCGTCGTTAGAAAGCAGGGCGAGGAGCAGCTCCAACTCGGAAACGCAATCCTTGTAGAGCGGAAGAATCATCGGCTGCACCACCGTGTAAGTGCCGCTTGAGCTGCTGGCATCCGACCAGGATTCCAAGTAGTGAGCGGCAGGCAGGTGCCATGTCGAAGCATGTGCCGTCGCATCCGTGCGGATGCCTAGGTGGATGCTGGTCTTCAGTTTGGCAAAGGAGTCGGCAAACTTGAGGTCGGCCGGCGCATCATAGATCGGATTAGAAGGCGTGAGAACGACGAGTGTATCGACCGCCTTCGACTCAATGTCATTTTTCAGCGCCGTGAGGCTACCGAGACCCTTCGTTTCGGTTTGAACAGCGACGAGCGGCTTGCCCTCGCCGATGTTGCCCAGCGCCTGATTGATCGCATGGGCGAGCAAGTGAAGCGCCAGCGATTGGCGCGAACCGGCGAGAACGAGAGACTTGCCGGCGTTTTCCTTGAGATCGGCCACCAGACCATTGACCCACGCGACGTGCTTCGGATCGGAAAGTTCAGGAGAAACAATAGCAACGCCAGCTTTCACGCCGAGCCCGCGCGCGATTTGCGCGGCTACGGCCGTCACCTGACTCGGCGACACCCGCAGGCGGTGATCCGCCATGCCACCGGTGAGGGTGAACGCCGCCTCGACCGAGTAGAGGCGGTTCATTTTCGATGCGTCGGGCTTATTCTCGTAGGATTTGCCCTCGGGTTTGCGGCGGTCGAAGAACGCGGTGACCGGTCCTTGCGAATCGGTGCCGGCGAAATCGCAATCGAGCGAAACAATCCGGTCGGCCGTGGCGAAGTTAGCAACCAGCTTCACCCCATCGCCCAAGGCGACTGCGGACGACTCGCCAGTGAGCGCTTCGTATTGATAGAATTTAGCGGAGGCGAACTTAGCAGCCAGCTCCTGAGTCAGGCGGGCGCGCGTCGGGCTGTCATCGGCAGCGAAAATGAAGCCCACCTTGGCCGCCTTGTCAGTCGCGATGGAGGCCAGCGCTGCCTCTAAATCGGCACGTGCCGCGGCTTTTCCCGCCTTGAGGATTTTGCGCGAGCGGGAGGGCGAATAGAGGTCTAACACCGATGCTTGAGCAAATGCGTCGGTCCCTTCGGAATCCGGGTGGAGATGGTTTGGAGCCAGCTTGGTCGGGCGTCCTTCAAAGGTCGTCACCACCAGCGGCGTCGCGCCTTGAGCACGCGGCATGGAGGAAGCATAGTAGGTCGCCTTGCCCGGGATCACCCATTCCGGGGCCTTGGTGTAAGGGACGATGTAAGATTCGGGGCGGCGGCACGCGGCCATCCCAAAGCCGGCGAGAGCCGTCGATGCACCCATCAGCTTCAAAAAAGAACGGCGCGATGTTTCCGCATCCTCCTCATTGGCCATCTCGGCGGCACCCTGCGGAAACTCGCGATCCAGCCAATGGCGGAAATCGGCGGTGTCCTCAAGCTGACCCACACTGCGCCAGGCGACAGTGGTTTCGCCGGCAGGGACTTCGGGGTGATGCACTATGCGCTTACTCATGTTAGAATGCGGAAAAAATGAAAGTTAGAAAAGGGGGCGAACTAATTAACGGTGGCAGGTGGTGCAGCTTTCCTGCGGATTGACCATGAACTGCTCTTTTAGCTTCAGACCCAGTTCTTGGGTCGTTTTTACGCCCAATTGCGGGTTGTTAGAAATGTAAGTCTCCGCGTTGTAGCTGAAATTATAGACCTCCTCGAGTGGGCGCAGGTTCTTCTCCGGTGCGCGGTGGCAATCCAAGCACCATCCCATCGAATGACTCTCTGCTTGATAAACAACCTCCATTTTGTTGATGTTGCCGTGACAGCTCTGACACGAAATTCCGCGGTTTACGTGCGCGGAGTGATTAAAATAGACATAGTCAGGGGCTTTATGGACACGAACCCACTCGATCGGCTTGCCGTCGTAACCGGGATAATTCACGTCCATCGACTTGTGCAAGGGGGCCAGTTTCGGACTGTCGCGCTGAACGTGCTGGTGACAATTCCAGCAAGTGCTGCTCGTCGGCACGTTGGAATGGCCAGTAACATCGACAAATGAGTGGCAGTAGCGGCAATCCAGACCGACTTGATCCACGTGAATCTTGTGGGAAAACGGGATGGGTTGCGCTGGCTGATAGCCTACAACTTGCGCCTTTGGCGTCGCGTAATAGGAAAAAGCGAGCGCAACGCCTGCAGCTGTGGCACCTGCACAGACAGCGATTTTAAGAGGCAGGAAATTGGACCAGCGTGGAAAAATATTTGCCATGAGAGGGGCGTTGCAGTGCTCGAAGATTGTCGCTTGTGAAAAATTTCACAAGCCCTTTCCGAAAAAAACTAATGAAAAATTCGGTCGGCGCTCAGGATGCAAATGAACCGAGGTCTGGCAATGCCAAAAACAGAAAATCTTAAAGAATGGTTAATCAATGAAAGACGCACGTGTGGATTTCAGTCGGCCCTCATGAATTTGACCAATTCAGGCCATTTTCCTGCCGCCACCGTCGATAGCCTGCAAACTGCTCACTCTTGGAAAGTTTGCGACGACTCGGCTCTTCGTTGAGGAATGCCTCGAAGGCCCCACCCTGCAAGGTTTCGCTAGAATTCTGCTGTACTGCCGTTGCCTCGGATGGACTGTTGTTTTGAGCCATCAGGCACTCGATCGACGATAACCGCGCCAAGAGGCGAAAAATCAACATCACGCCCATGGCCAACAGTCCAACGCAGGCCGCGAGCAAAATGACAATCGTCGAAGATTCAGAAATCAACATGCGCCAGCGTTTCGAAACGCCGAGCGTTTGAGAAGCCTGAAAAAAAGGATTTCGACTTATCGGATCTGCAATTACCGATGATCGGACGCAACAAGCGCGGCGACGTCTTGGCTAGAAAGCCAGCCGCGTAGTGATGATGCCGGAACTTCTATGTGGAAGAAGTTCCCACTTTTCTGCCCTAACTGAACGAAGTGGCCCGGAGCTAGATAGCCGAGCGGATCCGCTTGATCGAACGGCGAAAGGCGCACAGCGGCGTTTTGCGAGAGAACTACTCCGCGATTCGCTTCATCGCGACGTAGATAAAGGGCGACAGATCCGATCACAATCACCAGGCCCGCGAGGCAGGTAGCAGTGAGCGCCATTTGCCTCAGCCTGCGCTGCGGCAAATCCAGTGCTCCGAACAGGAAGGCCAGAGTACCTATAATCATCGCCGAGTTTACCACCAACCAGGACCACTCGTCACGACTGAGGTAGTTTAGCGCAGCATCGAGGCGAGGATCAAATTTAGCCTCTTCGACCGCGCCGGCCGCCTTGCGTGTAATCGCGAGATTTGAGAGCAGATCCGGATCACGCGGTGTAAGCAAGCGGGCCCGCTCATACGCGAGGATGGCGGGGCCGTGTTGACCTAGGCGGTAATAGGCGCTTCCTAGGTTATAGAGAACCGCAGCACTCGTGCCTTCGATGCTGAGGATATTTTCGTAAGCCGCAGCGGCGCCTGCGAAGTTACCAGCTCTCATAACTTGATTTGCGGAATCGAATGCGGTCGATTCCGCGGAGCTAACGACCGCAGTTCCCAGCAAGAAGCAAATCAGGGTACGGAGATAATTTTGATTCATTTTGAAGGAGTGAGAGTCGCGAGAGCTTCATCAAACAAAGCCTGCCATTCGGGCAGGATTTCACGGCTGGATTGGCGACTGTATTCATAACAGTCTGCCTCTCGAAAAAACCGCGCCACGGGTGAATCATTAGAAATGCGTGCCCGAACTTCCGCCGATGTGATGGCTTGAGCGGATTGGTTCCACAATGCACCGAGTCGATGTTGGAGAGCGAGGCGAGCCGCAGCAAAATAGCCTGCGACATCACCAGAGGCGGTCGAGGACGCTACTGTCTCAAGAGCTTGGCGAACGGCTTTTTCCATCACTTCTTGAGCTCGTCGCTTGGGATCAGCCCTTCGTCTACGAATCCACGCAATCCCCCAGCCCATCAAGGCGAATAGGGCTGATAGAACCAAGAATAGGAAAAAGGCCGGACGGCAGACTAAGGGAATCAGCGTGGCCGGCGCGGTCATCACGAAGTGCTGGGGAGCGAGACTTTCGATTTTATTCTCAGGCGTTTTTTCAGGCTCCTTTTTAGCGGGATTAGCTGCGGGAACGTCATCCACGACATCGGTTCCATCGACATGAATCTTCTCAACAGGGCTCGAGATCGTATGATAAGCACCTCCTACGGGATCGAAATAACTGAAAGCGAGCGCCACCTCTTGGTCTCCGCCTTTGCGCGGCACGGCGCTGAACTTGAAACTTTTGCTGCCCGAGAACGAAGCTTGATCGCCACCGCTGAACTCGCCTTTGCCGGGATAAGTCTTCCACGCAGCGGCGGGCGTCAACTCGGGGGCGTTCATCAAGGAGAAATTCCCCTTGCCGCTGAGGTTGGCCGAGATCTGTTGTGGTTCGCCCGTTTTCCAAGTGTTAGGGATTTCAAGGCTGTCGAATTTAAATTCGCCGACGGCGCCGGTGAATCCGTTAGGGCGGCCTTCCGTCGGCAGTGGCCGCACCTCGATTTGCTGATCGTCGGACTTCAGCGTGACCTCCTTCTGGATCATCGGTGTATTCATCTGATCGAAAACGTTGTCAAAAAACGGATCGTCGAACGGTCCGCCCCTCCGGCTGCGCGGCTGCTTGAGAGCGGATGGATCTCGCACAGCGACCGTGGCATCTAGCGAAAGTGAGGCCGGGTATTTCCCCGCCTTGGTTGCCGACATTCCGCCAAACCACGTGATGACGGTGTAGCGTTTACCGTCCCGCATCTCCTCGGTCTGCTGCGGCTGGGAGCTGACGTTGTGCAGGGTGAATGCCTTGCCCTCGGGCTGGATGCCGCTTCGAAGTTGGGCGCGGGAAGCGGCGGGCAGCCAGGCCCGAATACGGACAGGCGCGATCTCGCCGACATAGGCGTGCTTGCGATCGTTCGCGGCCAACTCGACCGTCAGGAAGCCGAAGCGTTTTTCGCCCGTATCCGCTTCCTCTGCGGGAGACGATTGCGGACCCGCTGGATTGGGCGGAGTACCCGCAGGTGGTTGCGCCGCACCTGCGTCGAGAACTTTGAGATTGAGCGGATGGGTGCTGAGCTTCTTCCCATCGACCGTGACGGTGATGGCTGGAATCTGATAATCGCCCGGCGTTTGGGAACCGACGATATAGGTGTAAATCATCGTCACCGTGACGTGAAAATTGATCATCTGCATTTGCTGGCTTTGGCCACGCGACTCGATGATCAGATTGGGAATGGCGGGGATCTCGGGCCTGTCCGCTTTGCCGCCAGAGATGCGAAGGGTCATGAGGGCGGCATTTCCCGCAGGCACAGAATCGCGGTCGAGCTCGGCAACGACTTCCGCCGCAGAACTCCACGACGCCAAGCCGACGACGATCGCCATCAGCGCCGCAGCGGCATTGGCAAAGCTAAGAAAACTGTTTTTGCGATGGATCGAGCTTACCATGTCTTGCCGTTCGTCGAGTTGTCAGGAGTGGAGAAACGGGTCCGCTGAGGCTGCGGAATGGGGATCACCGTGCGCTCGTCTTCGCGCAAAGTTTCTAGGAGTTGTTTAGCTTCCTCTGCAGTCATCTCTTGTTTTTGAACGCGCTCGTTGCTGATACTC
>CALPMD020000097.1 GCA_943324575.2 Akkermansia muciniphila | reverse complement strand
CGCAGAGATTGAAAACCGGGATGCGGAGAAAGCGTTGTACGAACTGAACAAGGCCGTCCGTGACCAGGAAGACAAGGTTGAAGAACGCCGCAAAGTCTTGGCCCAGATCGTCAAGACCAAGGGTATTATTTATAAGGGGCAAGATTCCTACTACGGTCAATCCGGCGTGGATGAAGACCAGGGTGCCCGCAATGCACTGGAAACTTATAACAAGCTGGAGCAGGATAAGGTGCAGCTGCAGACCCAAATCAACTCTCTGCTGAAATATGACAGTGATCAACTCATGGTTTACGCGTCAGGATTGGCTTTGCCAGACAACATCATTCGGACCATTTACCCGACCTATCTCGATGGTAAAAGGCAGCTAGAAAGTCTGAAAATCAACGGTTTGGGGGATAAACATCCGACGGTTCAATCGGCCAACGACCAGATTCAGAAGATGAAGAGCCAGCTCGACGAAGGGGTGGTGAACTTGAGAGCGACACTGCAGGCCCAGTTAGACATGGCCAATGATCGCTTGGCAAGTGTCAGGGTGATGAAGGATGACTCGCGGGAGGACGCCATCAAGAGAGGGCTGGATGCGCAGGACTATGTTGATGCAAAACGTGATTTTGAAACCGATCAGCTGCTCTTGCAGCAGTTGAGGCTCAAGCTAATCGGTGAGACGATCACCCGCAAGATGCCCAATGAAACCATCGAGATCCACGAGGAGGCGCAAATTGCACAGGGCCCATCGAGTCCCAACGTCACTCTGAACTTGGTTCTCGGGGCCGTGGTGGGTGTGATTTTCGGCTTGGGTATCGCATTCTTCCTTGAGTACTTGGATACCTCGGTGAAGTCGCTCGACGACGTGGAGCGCTACCTTCAAGTGGCAGTTCTGGCCGTGATTCCAAAGGATGTGGGAATCCTGTTAAAGCAAAACGGCGCGAGCCCGGATGCCGAGGCTTACCGGATTTTGCGCACGAACATTGAATTCAATCGCAAGAATCCGGAAGACAACTCGATTACGATTGTTTCCGGTGGCGCCGGCGAGGGCAAATCGACAACCCTGATCAATCTGGCCTATATTTGTGCCCAAGGCGGGTACACCACCTTGATGATTGACGCCGATTTGCGTCGTCCACGTTTGCACACCTATCTTGATGTCAACAACTCGGTTGGTCTGACCAACTATCTGACGACCGACCTCATGCTTGAGGACGTGATCCTGCAAACGCCGGTGTACAACCTGTATTTCATGCCTTCCGGAATTCTGCCAGCCGATGCCGCAGGTATCCTCAACTCGCGCCGGATGTCCGAGTTGATCCAAGACGTGAAGCAGCGATTCGATCTGGTCCTCGTCGACAGCCCACCCATCCTCGGTGTCAGTGACGCATCGGTGCTCGCCAGCGAGGTGGACCTGACTATCATCGTGATACAGCATCGGAAACTGCCAAGAAACATGCTGCTCCGCGTGAAGCAGGCCGTCGAAAACGTGGGTGGTAACATCATCGGTGTAGTTCTTAACAACGTGGACGTTCGGAGTGATAGCCAGTACCAGTACTACACGAGCTATTACACCTACTATGCGCCGTCTGAGGCGCAGATTGGGCAGCCAATTGGCCCTGTGGCCAAGGCGCTCCAGCCAACGGCTGCGGCTTCTGGCAATGATTCCGAACTGTATTGAAATTTCAAATTTACCAAACTCGTGAACTGTAAAAAACTAGTGTTAGGGTTGACGGTCCTGTGGTTGGCGTCGGGTTTTGCCTCGGCTCAGATCCAAGCGGGCAAGGCGATCAACATTACCATTTCGAATGTTCCTTCACAGGACCAGCAGACGATTAATAATGTTTATCCCGTCTCGGACAGCGGGATGATCAACATGCCATTCATCGGCCAAGTGAAAGCAGCGGGGCTGCGCAATGAGGAGCTGGCTTCCTCGCTACAGTCGCGCTACCAAAGTATGGGAATTTACACCCATCCGACGATTCAGGTCATCAACAACAGCGTGAACAAATCCATTGTTGAGGAAACAGTAACCTTGGGCGGGCAAATCCGTAAAACAGGCCCGGTGCTTTTCTATAAAGGCTTGACGATTTGGCAGGCCATCCAGAATGCGGGCGGCCCGACGGAGTTCGGGAGTATGTACCGGGTCACTCTGTTCCGTGACGGCAACCAGAAGACCTACGATTTGACCAAGACTGAGTTCATGAAGATCGAGTTGCAGCGGAATGATGCAGTTGATATTCCACAGAAGAACCCATGGGGGCGCTGAGCTTGGTTCGATGTGCTTTGCTTGAGGATCATTGCGGCGCGATTCGCGCGGCAAATGTGCTGCCTTACGGATCTATTCGTCGAAGTGATGCAGTTTAAAAAATCGACTTTCCAGAAATCCGGGTTACCCCTTGAGGAGTTCTCAATTCAGTCCTTCAGTTTTTCATGACAAGATCCTGGTTCCGTAAAGCGGCTTCAATCCTCTCGCTCACTGCAATCGTTTCGGTCGCAGAAGCCCAGCAGGCGGATTTTAACGAAGTAGGCCGCCAAATGGCGATCATGTTGCAGAATAGCCATTTTGCCAAGCTGCCTTTCGATGATGAGCTGAGCCGACGGTTTCTGGGCGACTATCTGAAGGATCTCGATTTTCAACGCTTATACTTCACTCAAGAAGACATTCAGGGCTTCAATGAGAAGTACTGTAGCCAGCTGCATACGCTGCTGCTTAACGGCAAAAGTATTCCGGCGGCCACTGAGATCTATCGCATTTTTCAAAAGCGGGTAGAAGACCGCGTCGCACTCACGGAAAAGCTGTTGAACGAGACGACTTTCGATTTCTCCTCCAAGGAGTCCGTCATGCTGAGCCGAAAGGATGCGCCATGGCCGAGAAATGAAAAAGAGGCGGTCAAGCTTTGGCAGTTGCAGATCAAGGAAGCGATTCTAGGCGAAACCTTACGTCGAGAATTACTCACGAAGATGGCCAAAGAGCAGGGCAAGCCGGATCCCGAAACCGAGGATCGATCGCCTAAGGAGAAGGTTTCGCTCCGTTACAAGCGCTTCCTCAGCAGTGTGATGGACGTTGATGATGAGGAAATCGCCAATTATTTTCTCAGCGCAGTTGCCAAGTCCTACGATCCCCACACGGACTACATGAGCTTCCGGGAGATGAATCGTTTCAAGGACGGAATGAAGAACGAACTCGTGGGTATCGGTGCGCTACTACAAGGCGAGGAGGACGGCGCGACCAAGATCATGGGGATCGTGGTGGGCGGGCCCGCGGACCGTGATGGCAAACTAAAGCTCAATGACCGAGTGGTGGGGGTGGATGTTCTCAATACCGGCAAGCCAGAAGACATGATCGACATCATGTTTATGAAAATCGACAAGGTCGTCGACTACATCCGTGGCACGGAAGGCACGTCGGTGGCGTTGAAGGTTGAACCCGCAGGTGGACCGCACGGGGTGACAAAGATCGTCGTGATTCAGCGCGGCAAAGTGGAGATGAAAGATGAGCAGGCCAGGGGCGACATCATCGAAATGAAATCCGAAAAGGGCGCGGTTCGGCGACTCGGTGTCATCACCTTGCCTTCATTCTACGCGGACTTTGAGGAAGGAAAGGTTCGCAGCTCCGTGGATGTAGAAAAGATCCTCACCCGCCTGAATGCAGAAAAAATCGACGGGCTGATACTCGATCTGCGCAACAACGGTGGTGGCTCGCTAGAAGAGGTCCGGCGCATGACTGGCTTCTTCATGGAAAGCGGGCCGGTCGTCCAAGTGAAAAATACGCTGGGCCAAGTGCAGGTCAAAGATTCTGACAAAGGCAAACCCATCTATGCTGGGCCGATGGTGGTGGTCATCGATAAAAGCAGTGCGTCGGCCAGTGAGATTTTAGCGGGTGCGCTTCAAGACTTCAACCGCGCGGTGGTTGTGGGTGACTCTTCGACTTTTGGCAAAGGGACGGTCCAGCAACCGATGGACATCGGCCGGATGTTGCCGCTATTTGCCGCACGCAATCGTGCCGGATTCCTGAAGGTGACAATCCAAAAGTTCTATCGCCCATCGGGCTCCTCGACCCAGATGGATGGTGTTGTCCCGCAGGTGGTGATTCCGAGTCTTTCCGATGCCTTGGAAATTGGAGAAGCCTATCTGGATCATCCTCTGCCTCATGATCGGATTCGTCCTGCACCGGACTTTAAACCCCTCGCTCCGGAAGGGCTATTCATTCCGCGTTTGAACGAGCTGAGCCGGAATCGAATCAATGCCTGCAAGGACTTCACTTATTTGATCGAGGACGTCACCAAAGGAAAAAATCGAATCAAGGCCAACCAGCTATCGCTCAACAAAGCGGCTCGTGAAAAGGAGCTTGAAGAGTCTGACGCGCTTCAGAAAGCCCGCAATGTCGAGCGCCGTGAGCGATTTACAAAGATGGGCGAAGAAGATGCAAAGACGATGGTCTTTTATAAGCTCAGGCTTGAGGATCTTGAGACGAACGGTGAGTTGAAGCGTTACGATCCTGCCGCTGAAAATGTCGAATTCATGCGCCGGGCAAAGGATGCCACCGCAGACTTGGACGAGACGCCGAAGTGGCCTTCCGGGATCGACCCATTGAAGCGCGAATCTCTGGCGGTGCTCAAGGATCTCGTCGATCTAACGGTGAGCGTGCCTCTCACGTCTTCTGCAAAAGACGGCTCAGGAGCCCAGTGATGTCGGAGATCGCCGAAAACCTCTCGCTTATTCTCGGCAAGATCCGTGACGCCTGCCTGCGGTCTGGGCGAGAGCCGAATGCTGTCGAACTGATTGCAGTTTCCAAAACATTCCCCGCGCAATCCGTGCGGGAAGCGTTTGAAGCAGGCCAACTCGTATTTGGAGAAAGCAAAATTCAGGAGGCTGAGCCGAAGATTGCGGCATTGCCCGGTTCCCTGCACTGGCACTTCATCGGCAGAGTGCAGCGCAACAAGGTGCGCAAAATACTCCAGGATTTCGAGGTGATTCACGCCATCGATTCGCTCAGGCTTGCCAGTTATACCAATGAAATCGCGGGCGAGCTGGGACTTTTTCCTCGTGTCTTTCTGCAGGTCAACATCGGCGGGGAATCATCCAAAGGCGGCTTTGATCCCGCTGTTCTGCGGGCGGAAATGGAAGAACTCTTGACGCTGGGCCGGCTTGAGATACTCGGACTGATGTGTATCCCACCAGCGGGGGCTGACGCGGAGTCGGCCCGGCCTTGGTTTGTTGCGCTGCGTGAATTGCGTGATGCCTTGGAGTTGGAGTTTTCATTCAAGCTCCCTGCGCTCAGTATGGGAATGAGTGGTGATTATGAAGTGGCGATCGAGGAAGGAGCCACCCATGTGCGTGTCGGATCAGCGATTTTCGGCAAACGCTCCTATCGGGTGGACGGGGAACTCGGATAAGGCCACAGTCTTCAGATGACCTACGTTCTGGATAACGCCACCGTGATTGGTGACGAGTTAGCCCTGTCGTTTGCGGATGGCTTCGAAGCCTATTTGGCGCTACCGCTGCTGCGGCGCGCCTGCCCCTGCGCAGCCTGCCAAGGTGAGCCTGATGCCATGGGTCGCGTGGTTCGGCCCCGTGTCGAGCATGGGCCGCAGGCCTTTACCCTTCAGAAATTTGAGACCGTGGGGGGCTATGCCATTCAGCTTTTCTGGGGAGACGGCCATTCGACGGGAATTTACAGTTATGCCTATCTGCAGAAACTCGCTGAACTGCCGTCGCTATAGTCGTTGATCCATCGTCCAAGTGTTTTCCGCCCACGACAGCCTAGCTTGCCTACCGCGTCTTTCGATCAAGG
>CALPMD020000096.1 GCA_943324575.2 Akkermansia muciniphila | reverse complement strand
ATTTCTACAGCGGCATCATCATGCGCGCCATCGGTATCCCGATGGACATGTTCACCGTCATGTTTGCCATCGGTCGCATGCCGGGCTGGGTCGCCAACTACAAGGAAGTCATGGACGACCGCGACAGCCGTATTTCCCGGCCCCGCCAGATCTATACTGGCGAAACGCTGCGGACCTACAAGCCGATGAGCGAACGCGCCTAACTTTCTTTAGCCCCATTCATCAAAGCCGCCATGCGTGACCCGCGTGGCGGCTTTTTTCATATTCACGAGCGCCGCGGACGGAAACCCATCACGTAGCGCAGCACGACCCGCGGCAAATTCGACAATACCCAAGCGATCGTTGCCGTCTTCCACCCCGGATAGATCCGTGCCGCGTCGCGCTGTAACGCGGCGAGTGACTCGGCCACGACCTGCTGCTTGGGCACATAGAACGACTTCTTCGCGGGGATATTCTTATTCGGATCGCGGCGCGCTACCTCGCCAAACTCGGTCCGGACTGGACCGGGGCAAACCGCTAACACGGGAATCCGGTGCTCGCGCAGCTCAAGGCGCAGCGCCTCCGAAAAACTGGTGACGTAGGCTTTCGTCGCAGCGTACACCGCAAAGTCGGGAATCGGAATCAGGCTCGCCAGCGAACTCACCTGAATGATCGCCCCCCTGCCCCGCTCGATCATTTGAGGGACCAGTAGATGACTTAGATGCGTGAGCGCCTCGATGTTGACACCGAGCATGGATTGTAGCTTCCCCCAATCAGACGAGGCAAATTCCCCATAATCGCCCAAACCGGCGTTATTAACTAACAGGTCTGGCAGCAGTCCTCTGCTCGATAATTGCTCCAGCAACTGTTCGCGCTCGGCACTGCGGTTCAGATCGGCCGCAAAAACAGCCACTTCAACGTGAGGCAACTCAGCGCGAATCCGATCTGCCAGTTCTACTAACAGTGTCTCGCGACGCGCCACGAGGACGAGCTTTTCGACCCGTGGCGCGATTTGAAGAGCGAACTCCTCGCCTAAACCCGATGAGGCGCCGGTGACGAGGGCACAAGAATAAGAAGCGGTTGCAGGCATGGCGTAGTCGTACACCACACCTTCCAATTACGCCATTTTAGTTTCACCGTTCGCGCCTTGAGTCGCGTGAACGATGCGGAGTGGCAGACGAACGAGAACTTCACCGTCGCAACCGATATCGATGGAATAGATGCCGTCTTCTTCGAAGCGGAGTCCTTGCAGATTCATCACCATGTTGCGCGTCAGGAACGGCACGTTCTTCGGCAGCTGCACGTCGAACTCAGGCTCGATCGGCATGTTGTTCGGGTCGAGCGACTCGCCGTCTTCGTTGATGATGTTGATCGAAAGCTTGTGGCGGCCGGCATCCTCAGGCGTGAAGCAGAAGCGCATGGCAAGCGCACACGATGGGTGCACGACGGGCAAGGCACGAGCGGCGAGAGTGTCGAAGGTTCCGGAAATGACGAGCTTGCCATTGTAGTCAGCGGCAAAGTCACAAAGAGTAGCGATTTGGATGTCCATGATAGAATTTTTTGGGTGGGTTCGATAATTGCCGCGTGATTTAAGTGCTGGCAGGCACCTTGTCTGAAGAGTTCCAAGCCCTGCGTAAAGCAAAGAATCCAACAGAAACGTTACGATTTCGCCGTAAGTATCAATCCCATACCGCAGATTCTCCCAAGTTATTCACAATTGATGTCAACGCCACTTTTCCGCTCCCACGTCGCGGATTCGGCAGCCACGTCATTCTTGCATGATCCGGGTTTGATGAGGCGGAGAGCAAGCCTCCGACCTGTGTTAGTAACGCGCCAAGTATTTCGCAACTTATTCATTATCAGATTTTTGAAAATCAATCAGCCTCTCAAAGCGAATCCATCATCGTCAACCGGGCCTGCTCAAACAGACCACGGGTATTAACCGTCTCTCACTCACTAGAAAGTTTCTCGCTGAACGCAAAACCATCAAAATAACAGATTTTTAAGGCTTTTCACAAGTTATTCACAAGCCCATTAAAGTCGCTGATTCAATCGTCTAACTTAAGAAGCAACTTGGTAAAGCAATTGCTTTTGACCAAGCGAGGCTGATGCCCTAGACCCTCGGCCGCGATCCCACCCCACCACCATCATGTCCACGGTTCCCACGATCATTTACACCAAGACCGACGAAGCTCCTGCTCTCGCGACTTATTCGCTGCTGCCCATCATCCAAGCATTCACCAAGCATTCAGGCATCGCCGTGGAGACCCGCGACATCTCTCTCGCTGGCCGCATCCTCGCCCGCTTCCCCGAAAAGCTGACGGCTGACCAGAAGATCCCCGACGCCCTCGCCGAGCTTGCGATTCTGGCCACGCAGCCCGATGCAAACATCATCAAACTTCCCAACGTCAGCGCCTCCGTCCCGCAGCTGAAAGAGGCGATCGCCGAGCTTCAGGCCAAGGGCTACGACATCCCGAACTTCCCGGCCGACCCACAAACCGACGCCGAAAAAGACATCCGCGCCCGCTACGACAAGATCAAAGGCAGCGCCGTCAACCCGGTCCTGCGTGAAGGCAACTCCGACCGCCGCGCCCCCAAGGCCGTCAAGGAATATGCCCGCAAGAACCCGCATTCGATGGGCGCTTGGTCCGCGGACTCGAAGACCAGCGTCGGCACCATGGGTAAAAACGATTTCTACTCGAACGAAAAGTCCGTCACCTTGCCAGCCGCGACGACGGTGAAAATCGAGTTTGTGTCTAACGACGGCAGCACCACGGTGCTCAAGGAAAAGACCGCACTGCTGCCTGGCGAAATCTTCGACGCCACCGTACTCAACAAAAAGGCGTTGGTGTCCTTCCTCGAACAACAACTCGCCGCCGCCAAGCAGCAGGACGTCCTGCTCTCGATCCACATGAAGGCGACGATGATGAAGGTCTCCGACCCGATCATTTTCGGCCACGCCGTCGAGGTGTTCTTCAAGGACCTGCTGACCAAACACGCCGCGACTTTCGCCCAGTTAGGCGTCGATCTTCGCAACGGCTTCGGCGATCTCGTGAGCAAAATCCAGTCGCTGCCCGCCGACCAAAAAGCCGCGATCGAGGCCGACATCCAAGCGGCCTACGCCAACGGCCCGGCCCTCGCGATGGTCAACTCGGACAAAGGCATCACCAACCTTCACGTCCCCAGCGATGTGATCGTCGATGCGTCGATGCCTGCGATGATCCGTTCGTCCGGCAAGATGTGGGACGCCCAGGGCAAACTCCAAGACACGCTCGCCGTCATCCCTGACAGCAGTTACGCGGGCATCTATCAGGCGACCATCGACTTCTGCAAACAGCACGGCGCCTTCGATCCCAAGACGATGGGCACCGTGCCAAACGTCGGCCTGATGGCCCAGGCCGCGGAAGAATACGGCTCGCACGACAAGACTTTCGAGATCGCTAACAACGGCCGCGTCCGCGTCATCGATGGAGATGGCAATGTTCTGCTAGAGCATGCCGTTGAGGCCGGCGACATCTGGCGCGCCTGCCAAGCGAAGGACGCCGCGATTCAAGACTGGGTCAAACTCGCCGTCAGCCGCGCCCGCGCCACCCTCACTCCCGCCATCTTCTGGCTCGATGAAAACCGCGCGCACGACGCCCAAATCATCGCCAAGGTGAAAACCTATCTGGCTGACCACGACACCACGGGTCTCGAGATCCAAATCCTGCCGCCGACGGCTGCCACGCAGTTCACCCTGCAACGCCTCAAGGACGGCAAGGACACCATCTCCGTCACCGGCAACGTGCTGCGGGATTACCTAACGGACTTGTTCCCGATCCTCGAACTCGGCACCAGCGCCAAGATGCTTTCCATCGTGCCGCTGATGAATGGCGGTGGCCTCTTCGAAACCGGTGCCGGCGGCTCCGCGCCGAAACACGTCCAGCAGTTCACCGAGGAGAACTACCTGCGCTGGGATTCGCTCGGTGAGTTTCTGGCCATCGCCGTTTCGCTCGAACACCTCAGCGAAACCTTCGGCATCGCCAAGGCCAAAGTCCTCGCCGACACCCTGGACGCCGCGACGGGCAAGTTCCTGATCGAAGACAAATCGCCCGCCCGCAAAGTCCCCGGCATCGACAACCGCGGCAGCCACTTCTACCTCACGCTCTACTGGGCCCAAGCGCTCGCCGCCCAAACCCAGGACGCTGAATTGAAAGCGATCTTCACCCCGATCGCCGAACAACTCGCCACCAACGAAGCGAAAATCGTCGAGGAACTGCTCGCCGTTCAAGGTAAGCCCGTCGACATCGGCGGCTACTACCTGCCCAACGATGTGCTCGCCTCCGCCGCCCTGCGGCCCAGCGCGACCTTCAATCAGGTCGTCAACTCGCTCTAGGACGACGCTCCACGGCCGTAACTCGCGATCGGATACAGGCGCCTTCAGGCTTTCCTAGCCTCGTTGGCGTTGTGCCTGTGCATGGATGCTTTCCGCAAAGCGATGTTCGCCTTTCGGCGCCTTATGTTCGATGGGTAAAACTGAATTTACCCATCTAAAATTGTATTTTACCCATTCAAAATTGAAGTTTACCCATTCAAATTTTGAATTTACCCATCTAAAAGACAAACTTACCCATGCAAAATTAAGATTTACCCATCCGAAACTGGAGTTTACCCATCCAAAATTAGGATTTACCCATCGAATACCGCTTTGCATTGACTGAACCTCAAGGCGCAAGCATCTTAGCTGCGCTTGCTTGCAGCGGACATCGCGTCACCAAGCCCCAACCACCCAACCCAAAGCCCCAAGACCCCATGGCCAGAGCCGACTATCCCCAGCCGCTAGAGCGGCGGAAACTTTTTCTCAGCGCTTGGCGCGAACTGGCCCCGGACGATTCCTTTGGCGGCATGACTGTCTCCGAATTCGAGGCGGCGACCGCCGAAATGGAGAGCATACGGACTAGCCTCATCGAGGTGGATGCCAAGCTGGCGGGACTGCGGATAGACCGCGATCGGGCCGACAAAGCCGCCCGCGAATTGTTCATTCTCATGGCACACGGCGTGCGTGGCAGTCTCAGTCATGGCGAAGACAGTGCACTCTACCGCAGCATGGGCTACATCCCTAAAAGCGAACGCAAGAGCGGCCTGCGCCGCAAGACCAAGAAGCCTCCCGCGGCGGAATAGGGCGCTTCGTCGTCTTGGTCGCGGAGGATGTTCAGCTATTCCGCTTGCCCGTCGGCGGCGAGTTGGTTACGGCGGGGGTGGTGACGGGCATTTGGTCCGCCACCCCTATCAACTCCGCGAACGACCTTTCTTATGCCTATCACCCGCGCTCTTCTCTCTGTCTCTGATAAAACCGGCTTGGCCGAATTTGCCAAGGAACTCCACGAAATGGGAGTGGAACTGCTTTCCACCGGCGGCACCTCGGTGACCCTGCGCGAGGCAGGCTTGCCCGTGATCGACGTCTCCGAGTTCACCGGTGCGCCCGAGCTTTTCGACGGCCGCTTGAAGACCTTGCACCCGAAAGTCCACGGCGGACTGCTGCAACGCCGCGACGACGCGTCGCACATCGCCCAAGCCAAGGCCAATGACATTCCACCGATCGATCTGGTGGTGGTGAATCTCTATCCGTTCGAAGAAACCGTCGCCAAGCCGAACGTCACACTGGCAGAAGCGATTGAGAAAATCGACATCGGCGGCCCATCGATGCTGCGCAGCGCGGCCAAAAACCACGCCAGCGTCACTGTGATCGTTGATCCCGCTGACTACCCACGGGTGATCGAAGAGATGAAGCAGCACAAAGGTGACACCACCAAAGGCTTCCGCGAACAACTGGCCGTCAAAGTGT
>CALPMD020000095.1 GCA_943324575.2 Akkermansia muciniphila | reverse complement strand
CCGATGCCAAGGTGCTGCGGGTGCGCATTGCCATCGAATGCCGTTACTCTCCGAAACCAGTCGCTTGCAACCACTCCGTTTGGAGTCCGTGTCGTTGAATCATTGCCTGCAAAGTATCGGTCTGAAGATTGTTACCGAGGGATGTTAGCATGCGGTTGATGTCGCGAAGGTGCTTTTGCGAACCACCCTCTCTAAAAAACTGTAGTTTTCGGATCACGACGTATTCGGGTGGAGCGAGTGTCAGTGAATCTTCCTCGAAATCTATGGTCCGCGATTGGCTTAGTCCCCAGCGGTGCAGTTCGTCGCTGCATGGGTAGATATCGGCTTTGAAGCCGGTTTCGTGATGGATGATGTTAAAGTGTCCGCGCTGGGCACGCGCGATTTCCACTCTCATCACATCTTCGGGCGGGCAATAAAACTCATCCAGAGGGAAAGCGTGGGTGAGGCGGGGGAGGTCAACTGCTTTGAGCAGTACGATGATGTCGACGTCGTTGGTCATTCGCGGTTCACCATAAAAGATCGCCGCGACACTGCCGCTGATCATATAGGGAATGCCCATGTGCCCGAGCTTGCGGGTGAATATGAGAAACGGCTCAGGAGCTGGCATGGAGGAAGATTTGTTTTACCTGATCCTCGACCTGGCGTTGGCTCCAATCGGGATGTTGGAGTTGTAGCGCGGCGGCTTTTAGCTTTCTGGCAGACCAATAAAGTGAAAAAGCAGTTCGCAGTTTTTGCTGGCCCGTCATTCGTTGGAGAGTGGCGATGTATTCGGGCGATAGGCCGTTTTCCATACCTTCAATGTACCGGGTTGATTGCTGGCCTCAAGTGGCAATTCGCTAAGAAGCTCAGGATTTGATTTCCGCGGCCTTGGCGATGCGCAGCAACTGGGCTTCGCCGAGGTGTGGGGCGAGGATCTGGAGGCCGACGGGGAGGTTCTTGCTGCCGTCGAAGTCGGTGGTGCCGCAGGGGATGGAGATGCCGGGAATGCCTGCGAGGTTGGCGGCGAGGGTGAAGATGTCGGAGAGGTATTCGTGAAGCGGATCGCCGGAGGAGCCGCCGAGCTTGCGCGCGGGGCTGGGGGCGACGGGGGAGAGGATGGCGTCGACTTGGGTGAAGGCAGATTCGAAGTCGCGGCGGATCAAGGTGCGGACTTTTTGCGCGCGGCTGTAGTAGGCGTCGTAGTAGCCGGAGGAGAGGACGTAGGTGCCGAGAATGATGCGGCGTTTGACCTCGGGGCCGAAGCCTTGTTCGCGGGATTTCTGATAGAGGTCGAGGATGTCGCTGGGGTTTTCAGCGCGGCGGCCGTAGCGGATGCCGTCGAAGCGGGAAAGGTTGGACGAGGCCTCGGCAGGGGCGATGACGTAGTAGGTGGCGACGGCGTGTTCGGTGTGGGGCAGGGAGATGGGGACGATTTCCGCACCTTGGGCCGCGAGGGCTTGGATGGCGGCTTCGACGTTTTTGCGGACGCCGGGATCGATGCCTTCGCCGAAGTATTCCTTGGGGATGCCGAGCTTGAGGCCTTTGACTCCGTCGTTGAGACCGGAAAGGTAATCGGGCACGGGTGCGTCGAGGCAGGTCGAGTCGAGCGGGTCGCCGCCGGCGATGGCTTGCAGCACGCGGGCGGCATCCTCGACTGTCTGGGTGAGCGGGCCGATCTGGTCGAGCGATGAGGCGAAGGCGACGAGGCCGTAGCGCGAGACGCGACCGTAGGAGGGTTTGAGGCCGACCACACCGCAGTGCGAGGCGGGCTGGCGGATGGAGCCGCCGGTGTCGGAACCGAGGGAGGCGATGGCCGTTAGATCCGCCACCGCAGCCGCCGAGCCGCCGGATGAGCCGCCGGGAATGCGGGTAGGGTCGTGGGGATTGCGGGTGATCTGGAGGGCGGAGTTTTCGGTGGATGAGCCCATGGCGAACTCGTCCTGATTCATGCGGCCGAAGGGGATGGCCCCGGCAGCGCGCAGCTTGCGGATGACGGTGGCGTCGTAGGGGGAGATGAAGTTTTCAAGGAACTTGGAGCCGCAGGTGCAGGGCTGGCCGAGGACGTTGATGTTGTCCTTGATGGCGATGGGGATGCCGCCGAGGGGCAGGCTGAGATCGGCATTCGCGGCTTCGGCCAGGGCGGCCTCGAGGTTGTAGGAGAGGTAGGCGCCGGTCTGGCTGTCGCGAGCGGAGATTTCCCCGGCGAGGCGATGGAGAATGGCGGCGGGTGTGGTTTCCCCAGAGGTCAGTTGCTGGCGGAGCGTGGAAAGAGTCATGTGAAGACGATTTGAAATTTGAAAGTTGAGATCAGGCGTCGGTGACGACTTTGGGGACGCGGATTTGGCCCTGCGCTTGGTCGGGGGCGTTTTGGAGCATCGCTTGTTGGGTGAGGCTGTCGTGCGGCACGTCGTCGCGCATTTTTCCAAAGACGCCGGTGTGGGCGGCCAGGTCGATGCCGGAGACGTCGAGTTTTGAAAGCGCCTCGACGTGGCCGAGGATGGCCTCGAGCTGCGGCTGGAAAGTGGCTACCTCGTCGTCGGTGAGTTCGAGACGGGCGAGTTTGGCGACGTAGCGGACATCGATGTGGCTTTGCGACATGGCGGGAGCGTCATCAACTGGCGCGGGTTTTCCAAGTGCCAAGTGCGGCGATTTATCCAAGTGCCCATCACAGTTCCATCGCGAAACGCAGGGCAGTTTTCACGCGTTCCAATGCTTCGCCGTAGATGACGCCTATCGGTCCATCCATTTCATGATGCTGAATCGCCTGAAGACCTTGGATATTGGCGAAGCTGGTCGCTCTCAGGAAAGGTCTGGATGGCAGCTCCACCTCGTAGGGAGAATTCCGGTTTGAGGTGGTGATCGGCACACAAAGACTCAGCGCCCTTGGTGCTTCCGAGTCCTCACGTGAGACGACGAGCATCATCCTGACCTTGGCTCCCATGCCGAGATCGACCCGGTAGACTTCCCCGGGCTTAGTCGTCATACACGGAGTCGAGGGCGGCCTTTCTCGTCGAGTTCGAAACCAGCAAGTCATCGTTTCCTGGAACCTCTACGGAAAACGGCAAGCCTCTACGCAGACGGACTTGGCTTAAAAACATGCGAATCGCTTCGGTGGTGTTGATTCCGAGCGTCTCGAACACTTTTTCCGCGTCGGCCTTGAGATCCGGACGGACTCTCGCCCTGACAATTGCGTCTTTCATGACGTGGAACGTAGCCCATTTGGGCCACGAAGCAAGCGGGTAAGTCTGGGGAAGCAGTCGAGAACTTCGAGTCTGCGGAGGTTTTGATTCCTTCAAGCTTGGGGGCGGCCCGCTTTCTGTGCTCCAGCATCTGATCCGTCCGCCAGAGCTTATTGGGCGCGGAGGTTTTGGATTTTTGTCTCGGTGGTGGCAGCGTCGTCGGGGAGGGCGGCCTTTTCGTAGACGGCTTTCAGGTCGAGGAGGGTCCGGATGTCGTTAGGAAACTCGGCGAGGGCTCGCTGATAGGGTTCGATGGCTTCTTTGGCTTGGCCGCTGGCTTGATAGTATTCGCCAAGGCGGGCGGCCATCGGGGTGAGGACGGTGGGCGGATACATCATCAGCGCGGGACGTTGGAGATCTGCGGCGGAGGCGAGCCAATTGTAAGCGAGACTGAATCCGTCTTTGGCACCCGCGAGGGCCAGTCGACCGCGCAGGTCTCTGGCGAGGATGTCGAGCGCGGTGAGGGAGCGATTCCAAGCAGAGCGCTCGCCATTGTTAGAGGCGGTGGCCTGGGTTTGTTGTATTTGCTCGGCGTGGTGGGTGATGGCGGTCGTGACGTCGCGGGCTTCGCTGAGTTTTGCTTCATCGATGAGGCGGTGGCCTTCGGCGATCAGGCGCAGGCCATCGATCCACCAGTAGGCGAGCGATGCGTCACGGGTATCTTTGATATCGTTAGGCTTGGGCAGGGACTTGAGCGCATCGGCCGCATCGCCGCGCAGACCACGGCGCAGGAGGATACGGGCTGGCAGGGTCTTGGCTTCCCACAGCAAGGCGCGGGCACCGGGAGAGGCGAGACGCGATTTGGGCAACGGCGTGGCGGCCAATTGGCGGGCGGCGGGCAGGGCGAGCTCGAACTCATTCTTGGAGGTGAGGGCGACGATGCGGTAGCTTTCCGCAGTCACCCATTCCGGACAATCGGCGAGATTGGTTTTGTTTTCCTTCATCCAGCGGTCGAAGCCGTTTGCCGCGAGGCTGAAGGCCGCTGCTGCACGGGCATGGTGGCCACAACGCCATTCATAGTGGCCTAACAAATGAGCGTAGGGTGGATAGTCCGGCATCAGTTGGCAAAGCTTGCGGGCAAGATCCAGTGAGTTGCTGAGGTCGGGGCCTTCTGCGCGAATGGTCAGCAGCGCATGGAGGGGTAGGGGGCTTTGTGGGTTTTTGTCGATGAGGGCGAGTAGGCTTTTTTCGGCCGCTTCTTGATCGGGGGTGGCGGTGCCGAATTCGTCATAGCCACCTCTGCCGAAGAGTGCGGCAAAGATGCTGGCTTGCGAGTCGTTGGGGAATTTTTCGGCGGCCCAGCGAAAGGCGTTGGCCGCCCGGGCGGGGCCTTCTTCGAGATACTTGACCAGGCCGTAGGCGTAGCTGCGCTCGAGCTCGCTGCCTTTTCCTTGATCGATCAAGTCGAGCAGGCGGCTGGTGACGGCCGTGCGTGCGGGGTTGGTTTCGGGCGACGGGGTGAGCATCGACATGAGCATCCCCCAATGCGCGAGCAAGCATTCCGGGTCTTCGCGCATGGCGATGGCGAAGTGGCGGCTGGCCTCGAAATCCCACCCGCCATGCAGATGATTGAGGCCTTGGTTGACGTGGGCTTGGGCATTTTCGGTGGCGGCGGACACGGCCATTTGGATTCCACCGGGGAAGTTCATCATCGCGGGTTCGCCCAGCGCTTTGACTGGGGCGGGGATGGCGGCTTCCACGCTGGGGCTTTCTTCCGCCGCGAATGCGCAACCCACCAGCCATGCCGCCATCAACCAGAATTTCATGGGCAAAGCATGGCCATGCGCGGGCGGTGGCACCAAGTAAAATGACGCTGGCGTCAGCCGTGGGCATCGGTTTAGTCTCCGGCCATGAAGCTTGGAGTCATTGGATGCGGTAAAATGGGCACGGCGTTGATTCAAGGCGCGATCCGTGCCGGAGTCGTCGCTGCAGGAGACGTGATCGGTTGCGATCCTTACGAAAAATCCCGCGAGTCATTCGCCACGGCGACGGGAGCGAAGGTCACGGCCAATGTCAGTGAACTGGCGGCAGCGAGTGAGGTGATCCTACTTTGCACCAAACCACTCGATGTCGCCACGGCCCTAGCCGATGCCGCGAAAGTGGCGGCTGGCGCGCCACGTTTGGTGATTTCCATCGCGGCCGGAGTGACGCTGAAGGCTCTGGAGTCTGCGGCTTCGGAAAATTTCCGCATCATCCGTGCCATGCCTAACACTCCTGCCTTGGTCGGCCACGGCGCGGCTGGCTATTGTCTCGGAACCCGAGCCAACGCCGAGGATGGCAAGACTGCGCAAGCCCTGCTGGGTGCAGTCGGTCTGGCGGTGGAAGTTCCCGAGCGGCTGATGGATGCGGTCACCGGGCTTTCCGGCAGCGGGCCTGCCTACATTTATGTAGTCATCGATGCGCTGGCTGACGGTGGCGTTCGCGCAGGGATTCCGCGGGCGGATGCAGTGCGGCTTGCGGCCCAGACGGTTCTCGGAGCCGCAGCGATGGTGTTAGAAACCGGCGAGCATCCAGCCGTGCTCAAGGACATGGTCACTTCTCCCGGCGGCACGACCATTGCGGGATTGGCGGCACTGGAAACTCACGGTCTGCGTTCGGCT
>CALPMD020000094.1 GCA_943324575.2 Akkermansia muciniphila | reverse complement strand
GGTGCGGGCATTTTCACTTCGGCGGCTGCGGGGTCGAGCGCCACATCGGCCTGCAACTCGCCTTCGACACTGATGTCTAGGAATTGCTTGATCACTTCACCCTGCGCCAGAGCCGCTGCCGCTGCCACTCGGCGGGCATCCGCAGTCCCCGCAGAGCCCTTGGTCGAGTGACTGAGCATGGCCACGTAGGCCTTACGGCCGAGGAAATGGCGTGCCAGCTTCCCCGTTTCAATCGCGATCGTTGAGAGTTCAGACACACTGGGATTCGGGTTCAACCCCGTGTCTGCAAAAAACAGAACCCCATCGCCACCAACGTGCTTGAGATGCGATCCCGTCACCATCATCACACCGAAAATTTTCGGCACATTTGGCAAGGGCTTGATCGTGTTCAGCAAGGCGCGGAAATACGCCGCAGGCAGCGCCTGATTACCACCCACGATCGCGTCTGCCTGACCATATTGAATCATCAGTGCACCGAAGTAGTGCGGACGAGCGACCAACTCAGTTGGATCACCAATCGGCAGGTTGCGATATCGCGCCATATTTTCAACCCGCTGGCAGAACAGCTTGAAGTCCGAGGCTTGTGGCGGGTCAATGACGTGGATAAATTGCAGGCTAATACCATTTTCAGCAGCCATGGCGCGAATGCGCTCGCGATTCCCCAACAAGATCGGCGCCACTGCGCCCAACCCAACCAGGCGGGCCGCCGCTTGAAGTACGCGTAGATCCTCACCCTCGGTGAAAACAACCCGCTTAGGATGGCGGCGTAGTTGTTCAATCAGGGTACGAATGATCGGATTTTCCGCGTGGGGCTCGTTAAAAATGTCGGACATGGAAAGTCTGGTACTTGCAGTGTGCCAGTACTCTAGTATGGCTATTCCTGTCGGTTCAACCCGATTCATCCTCAAATACTCACGTGCCCGCCGATTACCATACCCACACACCGCTGTGCCACCACGCCGAGGGCGAGCCAGAAGCCTTTATCGAGGCAGCCTTGCGCAGTGGCTTGGCCGAGTACGGAATCTCCGATCACGCCCCGCAAATCCCCGAACCCTTCGACGATTGGCGGATGGCCGAGGCCGATTTACCTGAATATTTCCAATGGATCGAGCGCGCCCGCCGCCACGCTGCAGGCCGTATTCCTGTCCGCGCTGGCTTGGAATGCGACTGGCTAACAGGCTGCGAACCCTGGATCGCCAATCTCGCCGCACGCCACGATTGGGATTACCTGATCGGCTCGGTGCACTACCTCGGCGACTGGGATTTTGACAATCCCAAGTGGCTCGGCCGTTGGGCGGCGAGCGATGTCGACGCCGTCTGGACCCACTACTGGCAGACCTACACCAAAATGGCCGACAGCGGACTGTTCGACATTCTCGCCCATCCGGACCTTGTGAAAAAATTCTCGCACGTGCCCGCGGGTGACCTGGATCGCTTTTACGAGCCGGTCATCGATGCCATCGCCGCGTCCGGCAGCGTGATCGAAATCAACACCGCGGGTTGGCACAAGCCCTGCGCCGAGGCCTATCCGACGCCGCGATTCCTCGAACTCGCCTGTTCCGCAGGAATCGGACTGGTGATTTCCTCCGACTCCCACGCACCCAACGAGGTCGCCCGCGACTTCCCCCGCGCCATCCAGATCGCCAAGGCCGCGGGTTACCGCGAGACTGTCCTATTCGAAAAACGCCAGCGCCGCAGCGAACCGCTGGGAGACTAAACACCCTCCCTATTTCGCAGCGCGGGCCTTGCCATTTTGCTCGATCGCGCGAGCAACGATTCCGAAAACAAGAATCGCGACAATCACGATGTAGAACAACCAGATCGTGCCCTTGCCCGCAGTGAAGCCGTAGTTGTGCAGACCGACTCCCAGGAAGTTGACGTGCCACCACGAAAAGGCAATGACAGCACCCGTAAAGACCGCCGCAATGTGCAGCCCCCAGTCCTTGATGTAGCCGCCGAGACGGGCGTGGAGAATGGCCAGAGTCCACAGCACGATCAGCAGCGCGCCGTTTTCCTTGGGGTCCCAGCCCCAGAAGCGGCCCCAAGAATCGTTGGCCCAGATGCCGCCTAACACCGTGCCGATTAGCGAAAGGAACAGCGTCAGGCAGATCATGCCGTAAACCGCACGGGTCAGCGAGCGGCGGATCTCTCGATCGCCATTGTCGAGCCGCAGCCCGCGCATCAGCAGATAGATAAAGGCAAAAAACGCACTGAGCAAACCAGCGGCGTAACCCAGCGTGATCGTCAGCACATGAGTGGTGAGCCAATAGTTTGAGTCCAACACCGCGACGAGCGGATCCATGTTGTCCTTGGCGTCGCCGAGCTCATAGCGCCGGGCGAGAATGATCAACAAGGTTCCCAGAATCGGTGCAATTCCGAGGGCAAAGCGGCGACGCGTCATCCCCTCGATCACCAGCGAGATTAGGACTGCGCTCGCTCCGATGAAAATGATCGTGTCGTAAAGATTTCCGACCGGCGGGCGCTGCATGATGATGCAGCGGTTCACAATGGCATAAATGCATAGACCCAGTCCGGTGGCCGTCGAGGCGAAGGTCACCCACGACAACACGCGGCCCGCCTTACCCTTGCCCAGCGTCCACATGGCAAGCGCCGTGATCGTGCCGAGGATGAAACAAACCAGCGCGTTGAGGAACCAGTTCTTCTGATAGTAGTCCGCCTCCATCCGAATGTGGCGGTACTCGCCGCGGGCCTCGGCGCGCTTGGCCAGACCGTCGCGCAGCGAGGTGAGTCGTTGGCGAAACGCCACTTCGTCGTCGACCGAACGGACGAGAACTTCGAGCGCCTTGACGTCGGCGATGGCGAGCTGCGGATCTTTTTTCGGATCGCTCATCGCGTTGGCGATCGCCTCGCCCGCGCTCAGCCATGTTAGGGTTTTCGGGTCGGCAGGTGGCAGAATGAAGAGTCCGTACTTGGCAAAGTTCGCAGCGTCAAAGACCTGTTCCAGCATATTCTGCAAATGCGGTTCGACCCCCCTCACCTGTCCTCGGGACTGGATGATCTGTTCGCGGATCTGTGGCGCGGTCATCATGACCGCGCTGATCTCGGCGTGTTGGTCGGGAGCACCGTTTTTGCCCGAGCCTTTCAGCGTCACCCCGAAGCGGGCGAATCCGAAGTAGCCAAGCAGGCTCTCGTAGTTGCGAAGGTTGTAGGCGAGATCAATGATCTGCGTCTGCAGCGGATCGCGTTTCGTCTTCTCGATTACCTCATAAGTCTTGGCGAGTTCGACCAGCTTTTCACGGCCCGGCTCGATGTCGTTATAACTGTAACGGTCGCGCTTGCCACGTGCCTTCACGCCAACGGCTTCGAGCACCGCGGAGTTGTCGATGCGGAAGGTCGGCAGTTGGATCGCCAACTGCGGGCGAAACAGCGAGTCCATCAGCCACGCCGTCGGTTTAATTTTCAGCGTCTGACCACTGCTGCCCTTGATCTCCATCGAGCGCGCACCGTGCAGGCCTAGCATCGAGAATCCAGCATACGTCGAAAGCGGCTTGATCCGCCCGCCGTTCTGGACGGGCAAGGTCTCCGCAACCTTGAGGGTTTCCCCGGGCCACGGCGTGTATTGCGCGACTTGGCGGACTTCGCCCTTCGGCATGTTGTCGATGACGAGGTTGTAGAAAACGGAAATCAGCACGGCCATGGCCAGGCCTGCGGCGATCCAGCGGCCGATCTTGGAAGAGGAGTTAGACATGACTTTTTTTGCGTGAGCCAGTGGCGAGGAAGGAACCGAGTTTGATCAGGAAAGTGATGGCCATGCCCGCGGCGACGATCCACAGGCTGTACTCCGGCCAATCGTCGGCGGGGTTTTTGACGACTTCAAACACCGAGTACATCTTGTCGCCGGGTGCCGCGCCGGGCGGGCCGTAGCTGGCCTGATAAAACGTGAGCCCCTCATAGCGCATCGGCTCGTTCATCTGAATGGTGACCTTCGCTTCGCCGCCATTTTCGACGCGGGTCACCTTGCTGACAAACTTCGATGGCTGCATCGTGCCGGGGTGGAAGGCGGCCGTGAACTGGTCGAGTTTCAGCGTGAACGGCATCACCCACTGCCGCTTGCGCATGTCCACGATGAAGACGCGGTCGCCTTGGCGGTAGGTGAACGGGTGGAAACTTGCCCCGGCGAGGATGAACGGAGAAGACTTCGAGCCGTCGCGGTTCAGCACGCGGGCGTAACAGGCGGCGGTGAACTTCTCGGCCTCCTCGGCCTTTTCCAGCTTGGGTTTCTCCATCAGAAAGTAGCCGTCGGCCACCAGCTGCTGGCGGTCGGGCGCACGCTCGTTGGCGGACACCGGCACCGCGTTGTTCAGATAGCCCGTCAGCTGGAGATCAAAAGGCATGTCCGGCAGGCGGTAGGTGCGGAGCTTCCCGCCCTCGAGATCGTCGATCTCCTTGCCGCGGATGACGTGGACTTTTTGCGGCTTGCCGTCCTTGATCTCCGCCACCTCGACGACGTATTCGAAGTAATCCTCCGCCACATTGCTCGACGCCCCTTGGCCCACAGCCATGTTACCCCGCTCGGAAAAGTGATGGGCCACTCCGCCGCCGATTAGCATCAGAATAATCCCGCAGTGAGAAATCAGATTCCCGGCATGGCTCCAGCCTTTGCGCATCCGGATGACGCCGCCGAGGATCAGGTTCACTAACAACAGCGCACAAACCCAGTAGCCGCCCGGCAAGGGCAGCGGCACGATCTTGCCATTGATCTCTGGCAGCAGGAACGCCGACTTCCACGAGAAGTACTTAGTCAGCGTCGGATAGAGTCCGTTGTCGATCTGCTCCAACGTCGCAAACCATGTCAGTAGGCCCAGCAATAACAGCGTGATCGTGGCCAGGCCGAAGCCCGAAAACACGTCGAAGACCTTGCCGGATAGAGACCTCGCCGCTGGCGGGGTTGTTGATGTGGGTGAAACTTCCATGATCCAATGAGCCGTTCGAAATACGATAGTCTAACGAAAAATCAATCCACCATGTGCAGGCTCTTCACGAATCCTTCCAGCACCGGCTTCGCCGCTTCCACTTCGGCCTTGGGGCCGATCATTTTCACGGTCAAAATCTGTCCTTTCACGGTAGCGACCACCCCAGCCAGACCAAAGCCCGGCTTCGGCGGCGCGCCCATGCCGTCCGAGTAGTCGCCCGCTGCCGTGACCCACACCGCGTCGGTATCAGCAATTGGCACCCTAGGCAGCTTGGCCAACGCCACAGCATCCAATGGTTCCGCACCGAACTGGCGGAACCAGCGGTTCGCGTTGTCCAGCACCGTGCCCGATGCCAGTGAGACCCAGACCTCGCCCATCCCGCTCTCGCCAAAGCGGTAGTTCAGCAGGCGGAACTGGGACGGCGGCAGCACCAGCCAGCCCTGCGGCACCTCGCCCTTCACCGGGCTCGGCTTGGCGTTGCGGAACCGCTCGTGAGAAGTCGCAAATAACTTCGGCGCCTCGTCCTTGGTCGTCAGCGCACGGGTCTCCGTCACGGTGACTTCCTTCTTCTCCTCGCAAGCGGAGAACATCACAACACTGGCGAGCAGGCAGGCGACGCGGCTTTTCATGCAGTGGCAGTAGCCCCGCCCCCCTTCCCGCGCAAGTGGAAACGGGACAATCGGCTCCCCTTTCCGCCGCATCGATTTCCCCGCAGTAAATGCGATCGCAGCCCCGTGCCAATCGAGGTGCCAACCACTTTTCGCTTTCCAAGCCCTCCGTTTTTCACTTCGATCTGAAATCGAAAGGCCGCCGGCCCCATACGGAACCGGCGACCCTTCTTACTGTGCAGTGCAACACTGCGTTATCTGGTGCTTGCTGGCTTTACAGATTACG
>CALPMD020000093.1 GCA_943324575.2 Akkermansia muciniphila | reverse complement strand
GGCTGCAAAACCCGGTTTTGTCGATCGCTTGATTCTTGGTGACTGTCAGGCGCGGGGGCGCACGCTCGTCACTTTTGAAAAGTCCGCCAAAAAACTTCCCGGCACGCATATCCTGCCTTCGGTTTAATGCTCAGGTGAAGTCCGCCGTTCGTGAACGTGTGGCACTGGAGTGGGACGTAGTGCGCTGAGGTGAGATCGTTGCTCCTAATAAACTCAGATCCGTGCAAGCACAGCGTCGCCCATGGCGGCGGTGCCGACTCGGGTTTCGCCGGGTTGGCTGGTGGCGATGTCGCCAGTGCGGAAACCATCGGCGATGGTTTTGGCAACCGCGGCCTCGATGGCGTCGGCGGCTTCGATTTCTCCGAGGGAGAAACGCAGCAGCATGGCGAGCGAGAGGATTTGGGCGATCGGGTTGGCGGTGCCTTGGCCGGCGATGTCGGGGGCTGAGCCGCCAGACGGTTCGTAGAGGCCGAAGTAGAGGCCGTCTTCGCGCTGTTTGCCGAGCGAGGCGGATGGCAACATGCCGAGCGAGCCGGAGATCATCGCCATTTCATCGGAGAGGATGTCGCCGAAGAGATTTTCGGTAACGAGTACGTCGAAGGAGCCAGGGCGCTTGATCAGCTGCATGGCGGCGTTGTCGACGTACATGTGGGAGAGCTGGACTTCGGGGAATTCCTTGGCGATTTCGATCACCGTCTCGCGCCACAGCACGGAGGAGGCGAGCACGTTGGCCTTGTCGACGGAGAGCAGTTGCTTCTTGCGGCCCATAGCAGCGGTGAAGGCAACACGGGCGATGCGCTGGATCTCGCTTTTCTGATAGACCATGGTGTCGAAGGCGACGGGTTCGCCATCGCGCTCCTCGCGGCCTTTCGGGCTGCCGAAGTAGATGCCGCCGGTCAGTTCGCGGACGCAGAGCACGTCAAAGCCATCGGCGATGAGCTCCTGTTTGACGGGGGAGGCGTGGGTCAGCGCTGGCAGGCAGACGCCGGGGCGGAGATTGGCAAAGAGGCCGAAGTGTTTGCGGATCGGCAGCAGCGCGCCGCGCTCGGGCTGGATGTCGGGTGGCAGGGATTCCCATTTCGGGCCGCCGACCGAGCCGAAGAGGATCGCGTCCGCCGCCTCGCTGGCAGCGATGGTTGCGGGTGGCAGCGGGTGACCGGTGGCATCGATCGCGGCACCGCCGACGAGGTGTTCGCTGCGGGCTACGCTGAAGCCGAATTTGGCTTCGACGGCGTCAAGGATGCGGACGGACTCGGCCATGACTTCGGGACCGATGCCGTCTCCGGCGAGAATGGTGATGCGGTGACTGCGTGACATGCGCGGGAAAATGACGGGCACGTCGGCGTGTGGCAAGTGTGCAAAACGGGAATGCGGGATTTGTAAGGAGCAATGACCTTACTGTCGTTTCTTTTGCATCGTGAAGAGGAGGACAATAAGGTCCCCCCTCCTCAGGGGATGGCGAGGGCGCGGGGGCCTTGCCAGAGGGAAAATGTGTTCGCCGGCAGCCCCTTAGGGTTTTTGCGAATGTAGCGCACGGCATTTGCGAAGTGGGTGCCGTCCCGGATCAGCGTGTCCCGGTAGTTTTTCTGCCAGATGCTTCCTTGGCCGATGCGATGGGAAGAGGTTCCCTTCCACGCTTTTAACAGCGTCTCAATCGGGATTTTCGGCGCAAACAACAGGTGCAGGTGATTCGGCATGATCACCCAAGCATGATGCTCCACCCGCTCTCCTTGGAAGCGCATGAGAATTTCATCCATCATTTTCCGGCGCTCAGGCTCCTTGAACCAACAGGCACCGACACCTTCATCGAGCCAGGTTTCCAATTTTCGGGTGAATCGCTTGTGGTATTCTTTTTCGATGTCTGAGGGCCACGGTTGCGGATGCGTTTTCAGCCAAGTGTCCCGCTCCTCCCTCCATTGTCGGAGTTTGGTGGCGGGCATTGAATCGCCAAGGCGGAAGGTGACGAATTGAATCGCTTCGCCCTGCTGCCAATGGGGGAGTTTTGGGCCGTGTTTCAGGATTTCATCCGACGGGTTGAGGAAATCGGCCATAAGAGAGCCATTTTACCATTCGATTTGTGAGGAGCAACGACCTTATTGTCGTTTCTTCTGCATCGTGAAGAGGAGGACAATAAGGTCCTCCCTCCTTAAGTTCGTGAACCTTGGCTTGCGGTGGGCGGGGGATGGCGTCATCTTCTTGCCACGATGCAAGCCGTGACCGATCGCTTAAAAAACTTTCTCCAGTACGTGGCTGTCAATTTGATCGACGAACCGGGGCAGGCGCAGCTCAAGGTGGCGGAGTTGGGGCCCAAGCGCTTGCGCTTCAAGCTGGTGCTGGCAAAGCAGGATGTGGCGATGTTGATCGGCAGGAATGGCTTCACTGCATCGGCGATTCGCAGCATGTTGAAAGCTGCGGCGGAGCGGGAAGGGGTGCAGGTTTCTTTGCAGATCCACTCGCACGAGGAAGAGGCGGAACTGCTGGCGCGTGGCGAAGCGCACTGAGCATCAAGCCTGCGCCAGACAACCGGGGCAGTTCTGTGCGAAATGGCCGGGCTGGATTTCTTCGAGCTCGGGTGCTCGATCGGTCAGGCAGAGCGTGGGATCTCCTAGGAGGTTGCGCGGTTGGAAGGCGCAGGCGGCGGATGGGTGTGTGAGATCGGGCGGGAGTCCGGGAATGGTGTAGAGGCGTTCACCCTTGCGTTGGGTGGCAGGGATGGATTTGAGCAGCGAGCGCGTGTAGGCGTGGAGTGGCTCGCGGAAAAGATCGGATTTGGCCGCGCTTTCCACGATGCGTCCGGCATACATGACATTGATGTGGTCGCAGACTTCCGAGACCACGGCCAAATCATGGGTGATGAAAATGACGGCAGTGCCAAGGTCGCGCTGGCGGTCGCGGATTAGATCGAGCACTTGCTTTTGTACCGTCACGTCGAGTGCGGTGGTTGGCTCATCGCAGATCAAGAGCTCGGGCCGGGTGATCAGGGCCATGGCAATCATGACGCGCTGGCGCATGCCGCCGGAAAATTGGTGGGGGTAGCTGTGGATGCGTTTTTCGGGATCGGGGATGCCGACTTCCGCGAGAGCGTCGATGGCACGGTGCAGGGCGGCTTGGCCGTGGAGGTTCTCGTGGAGGGCGAGGGGTTCGGTCAATTGGGCGCTCACTTTCATGAACGGATTGAGCGAGGTCATCGGGTCTTGGAAAATCATCGAGATCCGTTTGCCACGGATGCCGCGCAGTTGCTTCTCGGTGGCTTGTAGTAGATCGACACCGCCGAAGAGCGCCTGGCCGCGATGGATGCGACCAGGGGGCTGGGGGACGAGCCCCAAGAGTGAATAGCAGGTTACGGATTTACCCGATCCTGATTCACCGACGATGCCGAGCGTTTGTCCAAAATCGACAGAGAATGAAACGTCTTCCACCGCATGCACGACGCCATGGCGGGTGTGAAAGCGGGTCGTGAGATGGCGGACGTCGAGCAGTGGCATGACAAGCGAACTTTGCCTGCTATTGAGAAAAGCGCAAGTGCGCTGCGCCCACTCGCGGTGCAGGAAATAGGCTCGTTTTTCAAAAAATGGATAGAAATGGATTGGCGGCATCGCAGTGGCCATGTTAGTCCATAACGCGTATTTCCCCCGATGTTAGCCATTCTCATGATGAATGGCTGGCCGTTTTTTCACCTCAGGAATCCACTGATCCCCCCGAGACAGGTTCACCCCAACCATTGTCTCATGGCTTCATTCGTTTTTGAGTGAAGTCGTTTTTTCATCTCCCCCCACATGAAACCAAAATATCGTTCCCTCCATGGCCTTCACCTCACCGCCATCGCGCTCTCGTTCACGGGGCTTTCCTCTTATTCTGTCCAAGCCGCCAGTCGCACTTGGGATGGTTCGTCCAGCGCTAACTGGGCAACGAGCGCCAACTGGAACACCCTACCTGTTGCCACCGATACGGCCGTATTCAGCTCGGCAGGCGGCGGCAATACCCAGATCGATCTCGGTGTTTCTGGGGTGACGATCGCGGCCATCAATTTTACCACGAACACTACGGCAGCCTACACAATTGGTGCGGGGGATGTCGGGTCTCAGACGCTAACTTTGGGAAATTCAGGTGCTGTTTCGGTAAGTTCAGTCGTGGTAAATGATCAGCTCTTCAATGCCAATCTGAATCTTGGCACGGCTACGGCCAGCACTTACACCCTTACCAATAGTAGCACCACGAAGGGGCTGACCTTTGCCGGGACGATTCAAGGCGGCACCGGTGGCACTGCGGGCGCAAAAATCTTAGCTACTGCGGGACTGGGTATCACCACGCTGGGTGGCGTGATCAGTAACGGGGGAGCCAGCAGTTTGAGTCTTGAAGCCAGTTCGGGTCTTTTGATCCTTTCCGGAGTCAATACCTTCACGGGCGGTACGACCATCAAGTCGGGAGTGTTGCAGCTTGCCAACTTGGGCAACTCCGGATCAACGACCAGCAATTTGGGTACGGGTAGCACTCTCAAAATCGGTTCGGTCACTAGCGGTGGCACCTTGAAATACGTCGGAACGGGTGAGACGAGCGATCGTGTTATCGATTTATCCGGGACGACTGGGGGCACGACGCTTGATGCCTCCGGTTCCGGCCTTCTAAAGTTCACCAGCAATTTTACCGCCACTGGGGCGGGTGATAAGACGCTCAGTCTTACCGGTTCCGGCGCAGGCGAGATTGCCGGGAGAATCATCAACAACAGTGGATCGAACACCACCGCACTGACCAAAAGTGGCGACAGCACCTGGACGCTCTCCGGAGCGAATACTTATACCGGCCTGACCGACGTGCAGGCGGGTACGTTGGCCTACGGCGTGAATAACGCGATCGCCACTGGCGCGATCCAGGTTTCCGGCGGCACTCTGGATCTTGATACCTACAGCGATACCATTGGAGCCGTGACGCTGACCAGTGGCAGCATTGCAGGCTCCACGGGTGTCCTGACCGGCACTTCTTACGCCATGCAAAATGGTTCGGTCAGCGCGATTCTTGCTGGCAGCGCTGCCCTCACCAAGACGACTTCCGGAACTGTCACGCTATCCAACTCCAATACCTACACGGGAATCACCACCATCTCGGCAGGGGTGCTGAGTGTCTCATCTCTGGCCAATGGTGGCGTGGCCAGTAACATCGGCCAGTCCACCAATGCGGCGGCCAACCTAGTCCTTGGCGGCGGTACTCTTCAATACACAGGCTCGTCGGTGGGCACGAATCGCAACTTCACGCTTTCAGCCGCTTCCAATAGCAGCGTGGAAGTGAGCGATGCTGACACCAACTTGACTCTCAGTGGTGCGAGTACCAACACCACGGGTGGCTTGATTAAAATCGGCGCGGGCAAGCTTACGCTCAGCGGCGCGAATCTCTACACCGGACTCACCGATGTGCAGGCGGGCACGCTGGCCTATGGCGCGAATAACACGACTTCAAGCGGCGCAGTCCAGGTTTCTGGCGGCACTCTGGATATCAGCAGCTACAGCGACACGGTGGGCGCCGTCACGCTGGCTGGCGGCAATATCACGGGCTCGACCGGGGTTCTTACGGGAACTTCGTACGGAGTCCAAAGCGGTTCGATTAGCGCGATCCTAGCCGGGGCGGTTGCTTTGAATAAAACGACCTCAGGAACGGTAATCTTGAGTGGCGCGAATACCTACACGGGGGTGAATACGGTCTCCGCAGGTACCTTGCGTGCCACGACGAGTGCCAGTGCCCTAGGCACTGGCAGCGCCTCGCTGACTTTGTCGGGCGGGACCTTGGAGTTGGACAACGACACGGGCCTCGATTTTGCCCGCAACACGACGCTCTCTGCGAACTC
>CALPMD020000092.1 GCA_943324575.2 Akkermansia muciniphila | reverse complement strand
GAGCAACTCCTGAAACAGGTAGTAGCAATGCTGCCTAATTAAATTAAAAAACTCTTACTAACTTTATTCGACTGCCGTCGCTTCTGAGTGGAAGCGACGGCTTTTTGTTGTTGGGGTGAAGCGAAACTCGGAGGCTTTTAAAGAGGTCTCGCGCAAAGTCGTGAAGGCGCAAAGGAAGAATTTTTTACTATTTATATATTATTAAAAACTTTGCCGCTTTGCGAGAGACTTTTTTGGCTGTTTTGAATCGAAGAAACGACAGTAAGGTCGTTGCTCCATAAAAAAGCCGGACAGGTTTCCCTGGCCGGCTCTTTTGATTATTTATTGAATGGGGGTGATTACATCATGCCGCCCATTCCGCCCATGCCGTGGTCGTGACCACCGCCGCCTGCTGGCGCTTCCTTGGTAGGAATGTCGGTGATGAGGCACTCGGTGGTGAGCAGGAGTCCGGAGATGGACGCTGCGTTTTGGAGGGCGGTGCGGGTGACTTTGGTCGGGTCGACCACGCCGGAGGCGATGAGGTCTTCGAACTTGTCGGTGGCGACGTTGTAGCCTTCGCCGCCTTTGCCTTTTTTGACGTGCTCGACGATGAGGGCGGCTTCGCGGCCGGCGTTGGTGACGAGCTGGCGAAGGGGAGCTTCGACAGCGCGGGCAACGATGCCTGCACCGGTCTTTTCGTCGCCTTCGAGACCGAGGTCGCCGATGGCGGCTTGAGCGCGGATGAGGGCGGTACCACCACCTGCGACGATGCCTTCTTCAACGGCCGCACGGGTCGCGTGGAGGGCGTCTTCGACGCGGGCTTTCTTTTCCTTCATTTCGGTTTCGGTGGCTGCACCGACGTTGATGACGGCGACGCCGCCAGCGAGCTTGGCAAGGCGCTCTTGGAGCTTCTCGCGGTCGTAGTCGCTGGTGGTGTCTTCGATCTGGCGGCGGATTTGGTTGACGCGGCCGGTGATGCCTTCGGAAGTGCCGCCACCTTCGACGATGGTGGTGTTGTCCTTGGTGATGGTGACGCGCTTGGCTTCGCCGAGGTCGCTGAGCTCAACGCCTTCGAGCTTGATGCCGAGGTCTTCGGTGATGACGCGGCCACCGGTGAGGATGGCGAGGTCTTCGAGCATGGCCTTGCGGCGATCGCCGAAGCCCGGTGCCTTGACGGCAGCGATGTTGAGGATGCCGCGGAGTTTGTTCACGACGAGTGTCGCGAGCGCTTCACCTTCGACGTCTTCGGCGATGATGAGGAGTGGGCGGCCGGTCTTGGCAACCTTTTCAAGGAGAGGAAGCATGTCCTTGAGGGACGAGATCTTCTTCTCGTTGATGAGGATGTAGGCGTTCTCGAGGAAAGCTTCCATGCTCTCTGGGTTGGTGACGAAGTACGGGGAAAGGTAACCCTTGTCGAACTGCATGCCTTCGACCACTTCGAGGGTGGTTTCGATGCCCTTGGCTTCTTCCACGGTGATGGTGCCGTCCTTGCCGACCTTGTCCATGGCTTCAGCAATGATGCCGCCGATTTCCTTGTCGGAGTTGGCGGAGATGGAAGCAACCTGGGCGATTTCCTTGGCGTCGGAGACGGGCTTGGAAAGGGCCTTGAGTTGGGCGACGATCGCTTCGGTGGCCTTCATGATGCCGCGTTGCAGCGAGATCGGGTTGGCACCGGCGGTGACGTTGCGGAGGCCTTCTTTGTAGATGGCTTCTGCAAGCACGGTGGCGGTGGTGGTGCCGTCGCCAGCGATGTCGGAAGTGCGGCTGGAAACTTCACGGATGAGTTGGGCACCCATGTTTTCGTAAGGGCACTCCAGTTCGATTTCCTTAGCAACCGAGACACCGTCTTTGGTGATGGTTGGGGAACCGAATTTTTTGTCGAGGATGACGTTGCGTCCAGCTGGCCCGAGGGTCGCTTTGACGGCACGTGCAAGTTTTTCAACACCGCGCAGGAGGGCCTGGCGAGCTGCTTCGTCGAATTGCAATTGTTTAGCCATGATAGATTAAGATTTGAGATTTAAGATTTTGAGATCGGGGATTAGCCGACGATGCCGAGGATGTCGGATTCGTTGATGATGAGAACTTCTTCGCCGCCGAGTTTGACTTCGGTGCCGCCGTATTTGGAGATGAGGACTTTGTCGCCGACTTTGACGGTGAACTCGATGGTCACGCCTTTGTCGTCTTTGCCGCCGGTACCGAGGCTGAGGACTTCAGCTTCTTGTGGCTTTTCCTTGGCGGAGTCTGGCAGGACGATGCCGCCTGCGCTGATGGTGTCGGCTTCGAGACGTTTGACGAGGACGCGTTGTCCGAGTGGTTTGATATTGGCCATAGTATTTAGTTGTATGTTGGTTTGGTTTTACGAGAAGCCACGCTGTTTGAGCAGAGTGGAAAGTGAGCAGAGATCAGGTTTAAATAAAAGAAGTTTCTATCAGAATGACACGTTTCCGGCACTTTTTTGAAGTGCCGGAAACGATTGATTAATCAACGACTTCAGCATCGACGACCTTGCCTTTGGCTTGTTTAGGCTCGCTGGAAGCAGCGGCTTCAGCGGGCTCAACATCCGGGGTTTGCGCGCCTTGGGCATGTTGGGCGGCTTCGGCGAGGGCTTGAAGGGAACCTTCGAGGTCAGTGACGGCGCTGTTGATCTTGTCCACATCGTCGCTGCTGATCGAGTCCTTCACGGCTTGGATCTTGCCGCCGAGCATTTCCTTGAGTTCGGCGGGGGCCTTGTCGCCAAGTTCGCCAAGTTGTTTCTCGACGGAGAAGACGAGGTTGTCTGCCTTGTTCTTGGCATCGACTTTTTCGACGCGCTTTTTGTCTTCGTCGGCGTGGGCTTCGGCGTCGCGCTTGGCTTGCTCGATCTCGTCCTTGGAAAGCCCGGAGGAACCTTGGATGGAGATTTTCTGTTCCTTGCCGGATTGTTTGTCCTTGGCGGAAACGTGGAGGATGCCGTTCGCGTCGATGTCGAAGGTGACTTCGATCTGTGGCTCGCCACGGCGGGCGGGTGCAATGCCGTCGAGCTTGAAGTTACCGAGCAGTTTGTTGTCGATGAACATCGGGCGCTCGCCTTGGCAGATGCGGATGTCCACGGCAGGTTGGCTGTCGGATGCCGTCGAGAAGATCTGCGACTTCTTGGCGGGGATGGTGGTGTTGCGCTCGATCATCGGCGTGGCGCGCGAACCTTCCGTTTCGATGGAGAGGGTGAGCGGACTAACGTCGAGGAGCAGCACGTCTTTGACATCGCCGCGGAGGACACCGCCTTGGATGGCCGCGCCGATGGCGACGACTTCGTCGGGGTTGACGCCTTGGTGAGGCGTTTGGCCAGCGAGTTCGCGAGCGATTTCCACGACCTTGGGCATGCGGGTCATGCCGCCGACGAGGACGAGTTCGTTGATTTCAGCAGGAGTAAGACCCGCTTCCTTGAGGCAATCGCGGACAGGCTTTTTGGTGCGCTCGAAGAGCGAGTCGGTGAGTTGTTCCAGCTTGGAACGGGTGAGGGTGAGCTGGATGTGCTTCGGCCCGGTGGCATCCGCCGTGACGAATGGCAGGCTGATGTCGTAGGACTGGGTGGAGGAGAGAGCGATTTTGGCTTTTTCGGCTTCTTCCTTGATGCGCTGAAGCGCGTCGGGTTGGCCGGAAAGGTCGATGCCTTGGTCCTTTTTGAATTCACCGACGATCCACTGGATCAGGGTGTTGTCCCAGTCGTCGCCGCCGAGTTGAGTGTCGCCATCGGTGGCGAGCACTTCGAAGACGCCGTCGCCGATTTCCAGAACGGAAATGTCGAAGGTGCCGCCGCCGAGGTCATAGACGGCGATTTTTTCGTCGGACTTCTTGTCGAGGCCGTAAGCGAGGGCTGCGGCGGTGGGCTCGTTGATGATGCGGAGCACTTCGAGGCCGGCGATTTCGCCAGCGGCCTTGGTCGCATTGCGCTGGGAGTCGTTGAAGTAGGCAGGAACCGTGATGACGGCCTGGGTGATCTTTTCGCCGAGCTTGGCTTCGGCATCGGCCTTGAGTTTGCCAAGGACCATTGCGGCGATTTCTTGGGGCGAGTAGGTTTTCTTCTCGCCGCCGACTTCCACTTGGATGTGGGCGTCGCCGTTAGAGGCGGCGACTATGGTGTAGGGCATGCGCTTGTCGGCGTCGGTGAGTTCCGAAAACTTGCGGCCGATGAGGCGCTTGGCCGAGAAAATCGTGTTTTGTGGGTTGGTGACCGCTTGGCGCTTGGCGGCCTGACCGACGAGGCGCTCGCCGTTTTTGGCGAATGCGACGACAGAGGGAGTGGTGCGTGCGCCTTCGGAGTTTTCCAACACAGTGGATTCGCCGCCTTCCATGACAGCCATACACGAATTGGTGGTTCCGAGGTCGATTCCGAGGATTTTGGACATAAGATAGTTTCCTTTCAGTAGTTGTTGCCCATTGGGGCGTTGGTGACGCCATTCCTATCGCAAGGCGTGTGCCAGAAATTAGATTTTACATTTTACATGTTCATCTTGAATAACTTAGAAAACAACTGAACCGTCAGCCCCGTGAGTCATCGCGGCGATATAGGACAAAATGTCGCAGTTTAATAGCGACAAGATGGCGCACGGGGCACATTTGGGTGCTTTTCGTATCTGCCCTTGTGTCGTGGCAAAGAGCGCCTCTATGATGGCGGCCACTTCATGCGAGCCCAGCCGTTTAAGTGGACTGCCCGCGGCGCACCGTTTCAACAAACTGAAAGCGGATCGCCAAACGGCTTTCCACCCATCCTCGAACATCTCATCCGTCAGCGCGGTCTTCCGCCGGGTGTCGATTTGGAAGGCTATTTGCGCCCGAGGCTCAGGGATTTGGCCGATCCCTTCCTGATTCCCGACATGAAACCGGCCGTAGAGCGGGTGCTGCTGGCCATCGATCGGGGCGAGAAAGTCTGTATTTACGGCGATTACGACGTCGATGGCATTTCTTCGATCACGCTGATGCGGCGTATATTGATTGCCTACGGGTTGATGCCGCGGCACTTCATCCCACGCCGCGGCCCCGAAGGATACGGCCTCAGCACTGCAGCCTTGGCCCGCTGCATGAATGAAGGCCCCAAGCCTGATCTGCTGATCACGGTGGATTGCGGAACCGTTTCCATCGACGAGGTGGCGGCGCTGCGAAAGGACGGCATCGACGTGCTCATCGTCGATCACCATGAACCCGAGCTGGTCGGCCGGCCCGATTGCTGCGCGCTGGTGAATCCCAAGTGCGGCAGCGAGTTCACCTATTTATGCGCGGCAGGCGTGGTTTTCAAACTCGGCCACGCGCTGATGAAAACCCGTCCGGTCGATTTAAACCTGAAGGAACTCTTGGATTTGGTGGCGGTCGCAACCATTTCCGACATTGTCCCGATGGTCGGGGAAAACCGCCTGATGGTCCGCCACGGACTCAAGCAACTGACAAGCACGCTCAATCCGGGGCTGCGAGCGCTGCAGGAAGTCACGGGCATGAGTGGCACTGCGGTCTCGATGGACATCGGCTTTCGCATCGGCCCCCGCCTCAACGCCGCAGGTCGGATGGATGTCCCCGAAGATGCATTGGCAACCCTAACGACCGAATGCCGCCGAACCGCCTTCGAGCTCGCCCAGAAGCTCGACGTCTACAACAAGGAACGCCAGGCCTTCGAAGGACTGATCCGCCGCGAGGCCGTGGAAATGCTCAATCGCGATTTCGATCCCACACGCGATCCGGTCATCGTGCTAGGCTCGCGTGACTGGCATCACGGCGTGGTCGGCATCGTCGCCTCGCGTTTGATGCGCCAGTATCACAAACCCACCTTCATCATCGCCATCGACAAGGACGGCATCGGCAAAGGCTCGGGCCGGAGCATTGAAGGCATTTCGCTGGTGGACGCGATCCG
>CALPMD020000091.1 GCA_943324575.2 Akkermansia muciniphila | reverse complement strand
TCCTCGGCCACAGGTGGCTTGGAAGTGAACGGGGAATTGTTCCACAAGCCGTTGTATTGGTTGAGCGGCACTTTTTTCGGCAAGTCCGCTGAAGCAGCGCCGACGAGGGCGAGCGACAGTAAAACCAGTCGGGTAACGGAGAGCTTCATGAGAATATCGTGTTACGGGGCGGGTGGGACGAACCATTGTTCGACGGCGGCGGTGCAGTCGACTTGGGTGTCGTCCTCAGCGTTGGGAGAGAGGCGGATTTGCGAAGCGATGCGGAGCTGATCGGGAACATTGAGTTTGTCAAACCACTGGTAAAGCGCCTCCTCCTTGCCCGTGACGGTGATCTGGAGCTTGGCGCGGTGATAGTGTTTGCCTTCAGTTTTGTCGGTGGGCAGGGGCTTTTGGTTCTTGATCGTGAGGCCGGCGGCCTTGGCCTCGCGCTCGGCCAGCTGTTGGAGCTGGGTCTGGACGTTTTGGTCATCGGCTGGCTGCGGCTCGTGTTCGGCGAGCCATTGCATTTGGTCGGCGACTTGTTCGCTGCTTGCGCGTAAGTTTTCGGCGGCGGCTAGCTTTAGTTCGGCGTCGCTGCGCTGGCGGGTGACTTCGCTGCGTTTGGTGGCGGCAAAGTTGAAGGCGAGCAGATTGACGATCGCAAACCCCGCGAGGGCAAAGAAGAGGAGAAGATTTTTATCGCGGGTGGACATGAAGAAAGAAGAGGAAAAGAAAAAGCGATTGCTGACCGAATAATGCCGTGGCAGGAAGGTTTTGTCGGTAAACTTTGAAAATCAAGGTTGGGCCTCGGCCGTGGGGACTTCGCCGATGTATGCAAATTCCCAGCCACGGGTCGATTGGTTGGGTGCGGGCAATTGCCAGTTGTAGCGGGTGAGGTCGGTGTTTTTGCTGAGGCGGAGGCTGAAGGCGTTGACAGCTTCGATCTGAGAAGCCTCGCCGACGAGCTTGATTTCAGTGTCGCTGATTTCGGCGGATTTGAGGCGAAGTCCGCTGTTGGGTGGGATGCAGGTGGCGATGCGGCTGAGAATGTCCACCGGCGAGCGGTCGAGTTCAACGGCGGGCGCGAGTTCATCCCACCTCGCAAGGTGGTCGGCGTAGCCTTGAGGAGCGGCGGCCTCGGCTTGTTTCAAGAGTTTCTGGGTTTCCGAGCTGTCGCGCCACAGGCCGTAGCCGAACCAGCCGATGATGCCGAGGTAGATCACCGCGACGGCGGCAGCACCGATCAGGATGTTCTGGCGTTTTTGTGCAGCGCGGCGGGCAGAGCGGACGTCGGCGGGGAGGAGCTTGCTGAGAGGGTCGGGCAGGACCGGCGCGGGTCGGGGCGAGACTTGGACCTCGACCTTGAAGGCGGTAGAGAGTGCCGAGGTGTCGGCATTTTCAGCGCGGGTCCAAAGGGCGACTTGGGTGGGCTCGATTTCCATGCCTTGCATCGCCAGCTGGATCAGCGAGAGGCGGATTTCGCGAGCGAGGGAATCGTCAGGATTGGCGGAGCTTTCCGAAGTGGCTTGGCAATAGACGAGGTTTCCTTGGTGAAAGAGCGCAAAAACCCAGCGGCCGAACTCTTTCCAGACGGCGAGGGCATCGCCATCGAGCGGATAAGCGCGGGCGGAAATATCGAACCCCTTCGGGCCGCGCGAGGGGAGATCGCCATCGCCAGGCGGGCGCAGCAGGATGGAAACGAGGGCCGTATGGTCGGCCTCGCGGGCGATCACAAACAGATCGGTCAGCTGGCCCGCCATCGGGTCGGGGCGTAGGCCGAGGCGTTCGGCGTGGAGTGTGGCGAGGTCGGGAAACAGGGAATCATCAGCGCTAGTCACCTGCATCGGCACGGCGGTGATCGCCTTGACGGGGAAAAGCAGCAGCAGATCACCACCGGGAAGATTGGTCAGGTCTCCGGCGCGCTCGATGGTGGTCGCTTCGTGCAGTGCGAAGGGAGTGGTGGAGGTGCCAGTCCAGATTTCCCAGCCGGATTCGCCGGGGACTAAAAGCACGTTTTCAGTGGTCTTGCTCATGGGATGATTTCTTCGGTGCGTTCGAGAAGAACCGGTTCGTTAGTGCGGTTTTTGAGAATGACGGTGATTTTGTACTTCGCGCCTTCGGCGGAGCCGATGCTTTCGATGCGGGTTGTGCCATCTGCGAAATTAGCCGTGAAGCGACTGTTGATGTCGGGGCGCTGCGGGTCGACTCCTAAAAGAGCAATCGCTGCTGAGGGGTCCCTGAAGGGCAAGTCGTCGAGGGTGTCGCGTTGGTCATCTTCACCGCGCACGGTTTGGGGGATGATCTGCGCCTGTTCAACGGGAACTTCCGCGGCGGCGGCGATGAGCTCGGCAGAGGCTTCGTTGAGGTCGAGTTTGCCACTGCTCCAGATCGAGAACCAATTCCGCCAATCCGGGCGCAGGGCTTCGATCTGATCCATTCCGCGGACCAATCTGGCTTCATCGATATGGTAAAACGGGCGGTTGAAGGGTTGATTGATCCGGCCTTCCGCCTCGTAGTATTTGATTTCGGCACCGTTGAGAGACTCGGCGTCGTCGGCATCGATCCAGTCGCTGAGTGCGTCGATTACCTTTGAAGCATCGTCCGGTTGCAATCCCCAGCCAACAAAGATCGAGAGGAGCAAGGGTTTGTCATTTTGAACCAGAGAGTTGATGTTGAAGCGCCCGTCTTCGGAGATCACCGTGGCATCGTAGCGTTCATTCCCTTCGCTGCCTTGATTGTGCAGCAAGGGGTCGGAGCGTTTAACGGCGGGATTGGAGCCGACGGCAATGCCCATTTCCGCAGCTTGGCGGGCGCGCGAGCCGTGGATCTTGGCCGTGGCGATTTCCATATCAAAGGAGATGACCCGCAGCGTCGCCATGCAGGCCATGGCCAAAATCGCGATCAGCCACAGCACCGCCATGAGCGCTGCCCCGCGAGGCTGGGAATGGCTGCGGGAGAGGATCATTTGGAATCAGGGGGAGGGATTTCGACCCCGGGTGGTGGGGTGGCATTGCCAGGCTGCATCAACTGGCGCATGAAGACTTCAGGGTTTTGCTTCGGCGGCAGCCAGAAGACCTGGCGGATTTCTTCGCCCTTGGCACCGATCGCCAGCGTGAGTTCGAGCTGCAGCGGCAGCCGGCCCTGCTGATCCCAGTCGTAGCTCCACTCCATCGAGCGGCCATCGAGGACCCTCCATTCAAAGTAGGCCACGTCAGAGAGCAGCACGATTTCGGCAAACGGCTTTTGGCTGGCGCTGTCGCTTTTGCCGAAGGTGGAGGCAGAGTCTGGAAGAATCTCATCCTCATAATAGCGCAGGACGACGTCGAGATAGCCGCTGCGACGTTTGACGGTGCTCAGTTGGACGGCCTTGGCGATGCGGGCTTGGCCGCCCCAAGTGAAGCTCAGGGGCACATTCTGAAGAGTAAGGTCGGAGAGGTGCTGCGCGCTGGAATCCTGCGCCTTGAGATCGAAACGAGCGTTGCCAGGCAGAGACGAAAAGCGTTGGTGAAGCAGATCGAAAAACGCCTGATGCAGCATTTCCTCATGCTGGGTTTCGACGATGGTATTTCCCAAAGCCAGCGAGGTGCGGGCCGTGCCGAACACCATGCCGACCAAGACGGTCAGCAAGCCAATGGCGATCACCAGCTCCAGCAGCGTGAAGCCTGACGGTCGGGGTCTGACGGGGTGGGTGATCATGGCTGATACATCTTGCCGTTGCGCCAAGTCTCGACCGTGCGTTGCTGGGAGATCCCGTCGTTTGACCAGTTGGCCACAATTTGAATGCGGTAAAGGTCTTGCAGGGCCACGCCATCTTCATTCTGGAGGTCGTCTTTGAGCTGGATGGTGGTCTTGAGCTTGATGCCCGTTTCGCCGACGTCGGAATGCGTCTCGCCTTCCTCAAGCACTGGCAGCGACAGGGTCTCGTCGAGGGCGCTGTCGAGGATGCGGGTGATGCGGAGTTCGCTCTGGGCTAGCTGGGCGGCGTCGGCCATGCGGTTCAGCGCCACGGCAAATCCAGTCGCGGCGATGCCAAATACCGCCAGCGCGAGAACCATCTCCAGGAGAAGGAATCCGCGTTTGGCTGGACGTGGGTGGCAGTTCATCGGGCTTCGAGATGGCTTTCGCGGATGCTTGCGGATAGCGGGTGATAGACGTCCTCCGACCAGCTTTCGCCAAGAGTCAGTCGGACGGAGACTGGCTCGCTGAGGCCGTCGGGATCAAAGCGCCAAACTTGAAACGCTTTCTTGTCGGTAGGCAGCCATTTATCGGAATTCCAGCGACGGACAAAGAGTTTCATGCCCCCGTGGAGCTGGATCTGGCGGTCTTCGGGTGTGGCTTCCGGCCTGTCTCGCCCAAGGGTGCGGCGGTTGGCGAAGTCCTGACCGGCTTGGGCGAGCGGCAGGAGGCGGACTTTGCCTTCGCTGAATTCGAGAGAATACGGGGTTTGGTGAAGAATGGCGATGGTGCGGGCGCGCTTGGCCATCAACTCGATCTCGCCTGAGGTGTTGCGCAGGGTGCGCTCATCCGACGACGAAATCATCAAGCCCACGGCGCCACCCATCACAATGGCCGCGATGGCCAAAACCATGACGATTTCGATTAAGGTGAAACCAGCCGGCGATTCAGTCGTCTTGGCTGCTGAGATCATCTTCGTTGCCCTCTAGGCCGTCGGGACCCTTGCTGAACATTTCAAATTCGCTGGCACGCTTCTTGCCGGGGAACCGATAGCCGTACGGGGTACCCCATGGATCGTTTGGGATCTTGCTCATCACCTGCACCCAGCGGCGCGGGATGGGGGTGCTTGAAGGTTTGTTTTGAAGCGCCATTAGACCTTGCTGGGTCGAGGGGTAGGAACCGGCATTGAGTTTGTACATCGCCAAGGCGCTTTCAAAGCTCTTGAAGTCGGATTCCACCTGGCGGAGTTTCGCGGCATCGCCGATGCCACGCATGGCGAAGATCGCCCCGCCGAGAATCATGGCAATGATGCCGAGCACGATGACCATTTCCAGCAGGGTGAAACCGGAGCGGGAACGTGAGGTGGAAGTTGGGCTGTTGATTTTCATGAAGAACGGATAGTTGGCGTCGGACGCGAGCCTTTCAGAGATCAGAACGCCGGGCGATTCCAAATTTGTCGCCAAATTTCACAAAGATCATCTAATTAGTAAGCGATTCGTATTTTACAGCCAACGTCACCGAGAATTTCTTGCCAGCGGGGCGGGATTCTTCCAAGCCTTGTGCCTCTTTTCCTGATCATGAACAAAGTCCTTATCATCGGAGCCGGCGGGGTCGGCAGCGTCGTCGCCCACAAATGCGCCATGGTTCCCGAAGTTTTCGGCGAAATCACCCTCGCCTCCCGCACGCTTTCGAAGTGCGACGCGATCGCCGTCGAGGTCAAAAAGCGCACCGGCCGCACGATCGCCACCGCCAAGGTGGATGCGGACAACGCCGAGGAAACCGCCGCGCTGATCCGCAAGACCGGTGCCAAGCTGCTCATCAACGTCGCGCTGCCCTACCAAGATCTCAATCTGATGGACGCCTGCTTGCTGGCGGGTTGCGACTACATGGACACCGCCAACTACGAGCCGCTGGACGTCGCGAAGTTCGAGTACTCGTGGCAGTGGGAGTATCAGGAGCGCTTCGAGAAAGCGGGGCTTTCGGCGTTGCTCGGCTCGGGTTTTGATCCCGGCGTGACCAATGTTTTCACCGCTTGGGCGCTAAAACACCACTTCGACGAGATCCATACGCTGGACATCATCGATGTCAACGGCGGCGACCACGGCCGTGCGTTTGCCACCAATTTCAACCCCGAGATCAACATCCGCGAAGTCACCGCCGAGTGCCGCCACTTCGAAAACGGCGACTTTGTCGAAACCGCGCCGATGTCG
>CALPMD020000090.1 GCA_943324575.2 Akkermansia muciniphila | reverse complement strand
TTTCTCGTCGATTATTGCCGCGAGCGCGGCATACCGGTGCGCGTCGTGGGGCGCGGCTCGAACTTGCTGGTGCGCGATGGAGGGATTCGCGGAGCGGTCATTCACCCGATGGGCGGGGTCTTCTCCGAGGTTAGTGTTGATGGCCGCGGCCATATCACCGCTGGCGCGGGCGTCAGGCTGAAGAAGCTGGCCAGCATCGCAGGTGGCAATGGCATTGGTGGTTTTGAGTGGATGGAGGGCATCCCCGGCAATATCGGCGGCGCACTGCGCATGAATGCGGGAGCGATGGGCATTGAAATGTTTGACCAGGTGGTGCGTGTGACTTTTCTCGACGAGGACGGCGTCATCCGCACCCGCGAACGCGAGGAAATCGTCGCCAAATACCGCAATGTCCCCGAGCTGCGGCGGAACTTTGCCCTGCAAGCGGTCTTCAAGGGGAAAAACGATTCAGCGGCGAACATCAAAGAGCGTTGGGATGCTTCGCGTGAAAAGCGCAAGGCCAGCCAGCCGATCGCCGCTTCGGCTGGATGCACCTTCAAAAACCCTGAAGAAGTGCCGGCAGGTCGCGTGATCGATTCAATGGGACTGAAAGGCAGCACCTGTGGCAAAGCCGCAGTGTCAGAAGTCCACGGCAACTTCGTCGTCAACCAAGGCGGTGCTTCCGCGCTGGAAATTCTCACCCTCATCGAATTCATCCAGGACAAGGCGCGCAACGAACGCGGCGTCGAGCTGGAGACCGAGATTAAAATCCTCGGCGAAGAAGAAGCCTCGTTTTGAACTCTTGAATCCCAAATTTAAAATCCCAAGATCATGTTGAGTCACCAGAAAATCGCAGTCCTCATGGGTGGCCCCGGCTCGGAGCGGGAGGTCTCGCTCGCATCGGGCAAAGCGGTCTTGAAAGCGCTGTTAGGACTGGGCCTCGACGCAGTGGCTGTTGATGTGACCGGTCCCGAGATCGAGCTTCCGCCAGGCACGGATCTGGCCTTCAACGTGATTCATGGAACCTTCGGTGAAGATGGTCGCCTGCAGGAGATCCTCGAAGGCTTGGGCATTCCTTACACGGGTGCAGGCGTGAAGAGTAGCCGCATCGCATTTGACAAGAATCTGGCGAAAGCCGCGTTTGTCGAACACGGCGTGCCGACGCCGCGGGCGGAAATCATCGATGTTTCCAGCGGCCCACGCTTGCCGTCGTTTCCCGCTCCTTTTGTGGTCAAGCCGCCGCGCGAAGGTTCGAGCGTCGGCGTCCATATCGTCCGCAACCAAGCGGATGCTGAAGCGGCGATGGCAGATGCCGCGAAATATGGTGACGACATTCTCGTCGAGGAATTCATCAACGGGCAAGAGCTCACGGTGGGCATTTTGAACGATGTCGCGTTGCCGGTCGTCCACATCATTCCGCCGGAGGGCGTGTATGACATGGCCAGCAAGTACCCATGGCTCTCCGGTGCGAAAGGCAGCCAATACATCTGCCCGGCCGACCTGGATGCGGAAACGACGCGCCTTGTCCAAGAGGCGGCGCTGGCGGCGCATCGCTCGCTGGGCGTGGAAATTTATTCGCGGGTCGATGTCTTACTCGATTCGCAGAATCGCCCCTTCGTGCTTGAGGCTAACACCATCCCCGGCATGACGGAAACCAGTCTGCTGCCGAAAGCCGCGGCTGCCATTGGAATTTCTTTCCCAGAATTGTGCAAAACCATCGCTGAGCTTTCCCTTCAACTCCGAGCCTAACATGTTCAAACGCCAAACTACCCGATCCCGCCGTAGCACTCACTCCAAGGTGCTGGAAGTGCGCGTGATGTCGCCGCGTATCGCTTGGCTTGGCGCCCTTAGGGTGGCTGGCAGCTTGACTAAGCTTGCCTGCATCCTCGCCGTCATTGCCGGTATTGGCTGGGGAGGCTGGCAAGGAATCCAGCACGCGTTCTACAACAATCCAGATTTCCGTCTGCAGGTGATCGACCTCAATGCCAATCCCGTCATCGATGAGGTCGAACTCGTCAAGGCTGCGGAGATCGATCTGAGCGCCAATCTTTTCAAGATCGATGTGAAAGAGGTGGAACGAAAACTCAAGTGCCTGCCCGAGATCGCGGAGGTTCACGCCGAGCGGCACTTGCCGGGAACCTTGATGGTGCGCGTGACGGCCCGCACCCCGTGGGCGTGGATCTCATGCCCGGCAGCCGGGCTGCCCGAAGTCCGCCGCCCCGGTGCGATGCTGGTCGATCACGATGGGATCGCTTACCCTTGCCCTGTGCTCCAGCTCGAGTCTGCAGTGCGGCTGCCATCGATCCAACTGCCAGCTTCAAAGGGAAATCCAATTATTGCCGGAAAGCGCATCAACCATCCCGAGTTGGCGCATTGCTTTCACTTGTTGGATTCTGCCTGTGAAGCCGATGCCGAAGCCATTCATTGGATCGATTCCGTGAAGCAGACGAACGAATGGTCCATGCTGTTGACTACGCGCCAAGGCATCGCGGCGACCTTCGGACTGGGCGATCACACCCGCCAAATCGCCAACCTGCGGGCGGCGATGGAGCACGCCAGCCAAAAGGGCTACGCCATCGAAACGATCAATCTCATTCCCAAGCGTAACGTCCCGATCACGGTGCACGGCGATGCTCGCGCCACGCCCCCGCTGATCGCTGAGACCCGACCCACGGAAACCCGCGAGAAACGCCGCACCCGCTGATCCCTCGCACCCGATCTTTTCCCAAAATTACCCTCATGGCACGTCGCACAAAAATTCACGTCGGACTTGAAATCGGCACTAGCAAAACCTGCATGGTCGTCGGCGAAGTAAAGGCGGATAGCGCGGTGAAGATCCTAGGCATCGGCGTGACCAAAACCGCAGGCGTCCGCAAGGGCGAGATCTACGATTTTTCACAAGTTCGCGCCTGTCTCAAGGACGCGCTGGCCAAGGCAGAGGATGCCAGCGATGTCGAAATCGGCAGCGTCTATCTGGCTGTGACAGGATCCCACATTCAGGGGGTCAACCACCGCGGGACCTATCGCCTGCCCGATGGCGAACCGACCGTAACCCCCGAGCACGTCGAAGAGGCGCGCACCATCGCCCGCGAAGTCCACATCCCCCAAGATCACGTTTATCTTCATCCGATCATTCGCAATTACTGGCTCGATGGGCTGGAGCATTCGATCAGCCCGGTCGGCCTTTTCGGCAAAACCGTGGAAGCAGACTTTCACGTGGTCCACGGCATCGGCACCCGCATTCAAAACAGCATCAAGCTGGTCCGTGAAATGCCTTTGGAGGTCGACGATATTGTTTTCTCCCCCATCGCGACGGCCCAGATGGCGCTAGACCGCGAGCAACGCGAACGCGGGGCACTAGTCATCGACATCGGCGGAGGCACCACGGATTACGCGCTTTACCTCAATGGTGCCATCGCCGCATCCGGTTGCATTCCGGTAGGTGGCGACCACATCACCAACGATATTCACCTCGTCACCGGTCTGCCATTTTCTTCGGCCGATCGACTCAAGATCCAAGAGGGCGACGCTTCAGCCGATCCCATCCGCTCCGTTGGGATTGCCAAACTCACCGATGACCGCGGATTCGCCGAGGTGGAAGTCGGCCGCGGCATTCTCAACGAAGTGATCCGCCAGCGACTCGAAGAAACACTCAAACTCGTCCGCCAGCGCCTGCCTGTCGGGTCCGTGGAAGCCATCGGCGCGGGAGTCTTTCTCACCGGCGGCACCAGCCTGATGCGCGGCTTTAGCGAGCTCGCCTTCGAGGTCTTCGGTCGCGACATCTATCGCCCTGAGATCCCGGAAATCAGCGGTGCCCAAGCTAGCTTCAGAGACCCACATTTTGCGACAGCGATCGGGCTCATCCGATATGCGCAGATCCTCGAAACCGAGCGAGCTGCGCCACCCGGAGTCCTCGGTAAGATCGGCCGCATGTTTTGGCCGTTCGGCAAATAAACTCTCCTCATCCCCAATTTTAAACTGACCATGATTCCCTACATCCGCCATCCCAAACAAACCATTCCGACGTCAGCCGTTAAAATCATCGGTCTCGGCGGTGCCGGGGCCAATATGCTGGAGCGGATCGCGCTTGATGGCATGGAAGGTGCCGAGTTACTGGCACTCAACACCGATCAGCGGACACTCTCAAGCGGTCTCGCCTTGGAAAAAATCCAACTCGGCACCAATCTCACCAAAGGCCTAGGCACTGGGGGAGATCCCGATCTGGGTCACCGCGCTGTCTTGGAGTCCGAGGAGCAGATTCGCGCATCCATCAAAGGCCGCCGGATCGTCTTTCTCTGCACCGGTCTGGGTGGCGGCACGGGTTCAGGCGCAGCTCCAATCGTCACGCGGATTGCCCGCGAAGAAGGAGCGTTCATCGTGGTCTTTGCCACCATGCCTTTCGCTTTCGAGGGCAAGCGACGACGCGAGCAGGCCGAGGCCTCACTCAATGAACTAGCCGTCCTGTCTAACGCCCTCGTCACTTTCGACAACAACCGCATGGGTGAGCTGGTGCTCGCCAAGCAAGGCGTCCACGAAGCCTTTGCCGCAGCGGACGACATGGTCTGCGAATCGATCAAAGCGGTGATCCGCCTCGTTGCCCGCCCAGGCTTGATCAATGTCGGGCTTGACGATTTGATGACTGCACTGCGTGCCAACCGTTCCCGCTGCCTTTTCGGCTCGGGCATCGCTGATGGCAAAGACCGCGCCGCCAATGCATTGAAAAACGCACTCAACAGCCCCCTGCTCGATCAGGGCACGCTGCTCAAAAAAGCGCAGACTGTGCTAGTCCACCTTTCTGGCGGCGAAGATCTCACGCTCTTCGAAATCGAGCTATTGATGCAGCGCCTGCAGAAATTCGTACCCGAAACGGCCCATGTGCTTTTTGGGGCTGCCGTCGATCCCGCCATGGGCAACTCGCTTTCCATCACCCTGATCAGCGCGCTTCCCGAGGATTCGCTGGCCATCAAATCGCGCGAGTCGCTCAGCCAACATTCCCAAGAAAATCCGATTCTCGATCCCGATCAGGAAATCGCTCCAGAACTGATGGCAGATGACGTCGTGGCGGAAGAGCCGATCGCCGAACCACTGCCTGCCGCCCCGCCCCAAGTCGGAGCACTGCGGTTTGAAGCAGTCGCCGAAGAGTCGGTGCTGGAATCCGAAATGGATCTCCTTATCCCTGAGCCTGTCATCGACTCTCCACGGGAAGTCGAGAAAACCGCCGATGTGGATGCCGCAGTTGGGGAATCAATTCATGAACCGATCGAAATTGCCGAGCCCGAGCCTGAGGTTTCGACGATGCCACCGAGCCCGAAAAAGAAGTCGGCATTCGCTTCGCCTTGGAGTAAACCCAAAGTAGAAGCGCCTCTCGAGGAACCGCTTTTCCAAGAGCCCGCGGCGACTCCCGAGCCTATCGCCTCAGCCACACCTGCAGAAGCTGAACCCCCGAAGCTCAAACTCGGCGTCAAACCATCAGGCTTACAAAACGAGCTATCGCTCGACTCGGCACCTCGCGGCCGATTCGAAGGTGAAAACCCAAACGTGTTTGAAGGCGAAGACCTTGACCTGCCACCCTTCCTCCGGAAGAAGAAATGAGGGGCAGATGAACGATTTGCAGAAATTCGAGATTCCCAGCCGGGAGGAAGCGCCTCGCTAATTGTCGAACTGAGCAGCGGGGCAATGACACACGAATCCTGAAGATGAACCCGCGTCTTTCCAGCCTCCAAATAATCTAATGTCCGCCAAAGCCACTGGAAAAGTCAGCGCTGCTGTGATGGTCAGTCGCATCCTCGGCCTAGCGCGCGAGGTCATGTTCACCACGATCTTCGGCGCAGGTGCCGCACTGGATTGTTTTCAGCTGGCATTCCGCGTCCCCAACTTGCTGCGCGATTTGTTCG
>CALPMD020000089.1 GCA_943324575.2 Akkermansia muciniphila | reverse complement strand
GAGGAAGTTATCCACGTCGTCATCCGCGCGACTGTGGGCGGCGTGGCCGCAAACCGGGCAGCGGTTGCCCTCATTGAGTTGGGCGCGTTGACCCGTCCAGCGGCAGTCGGGGCATTCGACGCGATCGGCGATGCGGGCGAGCAGTTCGGGCAAGGGAACTTCGAGCAGCACGGCGGCATCGAGCTTTAGATTCCGACTCGCCAGCCAGTGGTCGAGGAATTCGGCCTGTGGGAGGCTGCGCGGAAATCCGTCGAGCACCCAGCCACCGCTTTGACGCGACAACCAGTCCGCAATGATCGGGCACATCAGCTCGTCGGGCAGGTAACCGCCGCGGGCGAGGATGGGTTGCGCCTGTTGGCCGAGCAAAGTCCCCTGCTCGATTTCTTCACGGAGTACCGCACCGGTGCCGAGGTAGCCGAGGCCTAGGCTGTGGGCGAGACGCCGCCCCTGGGTGCCCTTACCCGAAGCCGGAGGGCCAAGCAGGACAACACGGAGCGGTGGGGCGGCGGCAGCCATCAATGACCGCCGTTATAAATATAAGCCGTGATGCCGATCACGATCAAGATGGCGATGACCGTCCAAAGGTAAACGATGGCCGTGCGAGGCGCAGCACCACTGGTCTGGTTGAGGCGGTCGTAGCGGCCCTTGAGTTTGCCCTTGCGGAGGAAGCCGTCGTAATGCTTTTGCAGCAGCTGGGTTTCGACTTGGCGCATGATGTCCAAGACCACGCCAACCATGATCAAGAGCGAGGTGCCACCAAAGAACTGGAGGACCAGCGAACCGGGAGGCAGGCCCACCGCTTTACCCGTCAAGACAGGAAGCACGAACAGACCGGCGAGGAACACCGCACCGGCAAAGGTGAGGCGGGTCATCGTGAAGTCGAGGAAATCGGCCGTCGGCTTGCCAGGGCGAACGCCGGGGATGTAGCCGCCGTTGCGCTTGAGGTCTTCAGCGATTTGGGAAGGCTGGAACATCATCGCCACCCAGAAGTAGGAGAAGAGGAAGATGCCGATGCCACCAAGGAGATAGAAGTACAAGCCGCCGCTGGAAAGCTCACCGTAGAGTTTGACGGACCATGGCTTGCCCGCGATGCCGGGGATCCATTGCAGCATGAGTGGCGGCAAGGAGAGCACGGCGGAGGCGAAGATAATCGGCATCACGCCTGCGTAGTTGACCTTGAGTGGCAGGTACTGCGTTTGCCCGCCGTACTGCTTGTTGCCGACGACGCGCTTGGCGTACTGGACGGCGATGCGGCGCTGGGCTTGGGTGATGGCGATGGTCGCCGCAATCACGACGAGCAAAAGCGCGATCATCACGACCATCCACATGGCGTTGAAGGCATTCACGGTACCGCTGGAAGGAACGAAGAATTTCCACGCTTGGATCAAGGCACCTGGCAACGCTGAGATGATGTTGACGGTGATGATGATCGAAGTGCCGTTGCCAATGCCCTTTTCCGTGATCTGATCGGCAATCCACAGCAACAGGACGGTGCCTGCAACGATGGTGACGATGGTGAGGCCCATCCAGACGAAGTCAGGATTCGGCACGAGATTGCCAAACTTTTCGATCCCGCTGAGGTAGGGGATGTTGCTCGGGTCGGTCAGCGACTTGGCGACGAAGAAGCCTTGGACGATGGCAATGCCGATGGTGATGTAGCGGGTATACTGGGTGATCTTCTGGCGCCCACCGTCTTCGCGAGCGAGACGGGAGAGCTTGGGAACCACCGCCGTCATCAACTGCACCATGATGGATGCGGAGATATATGGCATGATGCCGAGGGCGAAGATGCCGGCCTGTTGGAGGCCGCCACCCGAGAACACCGTCAGCAATGCGGTGATACCACCCGTTGCGCTCTTCGGGTCCTGAGTTTTGAGGCTATCCAGCCACGCCTTGATCACGGAAGCATCGACGCCGGGAAGGGTCACGTGGACCCCCAGGCGGATGATGACGATCAGAGCGAGGGTGAAAAGAATCCGGTCCCGCAGTTCTGGGATTTTCCAAGTGTTAGCAAACGCAGAAATCATGGCTGAAAAGTAAAAATAAGACGGAGGGTTATAAAGACGATGAGGAAGCGCGAGTGCGCTTCCTCATCGGAAATCGAAGATTATTCAGGGACGATCAAACGATCGGCTCGGAGATCGAGCCACCCGCTTTTTCGATCTTTTCACGAGCGGAAGCACTGGCGTTGTTCACGACGAGGTGAAACGCTTTGGTGACTTCGCCTATGCCGAGAACCTTGACCTTGTCGCAGCGGCCGTTGACGAGACCCTGGCCACGGAGGGCGGCTTCGTCGATGGTGGCACCGGCGTCAAACAGATCGTCGAGTTCACCGACATTGAAGACGCAGAATACGTCGCGGAAGTCGAAGTTGTTGAAACCGCGCTTTGGCAGACGACGATGAAGAGGCATCTGGCCACCTTCGAAACCGACACGAGTGCCGGAACCGGAGCGAGCCTTTTGACCCTTGTTGCCTTTACCGGCAGTTTTGCCACGACCGGAGCTTTCGCCGCAACCGAGACGTTTGTTGCGGTGCTTGGATCCCGGATTGGGGCTGAATGAATGAAGTTCCATTAGTTTGAAGAATTAGATGTTGAAGGTTATTGGTTAGAAGGGAGGGGCGCTGGATTGCAACACCCCATCACTTCTAACGTTTAACTTAGATGGCTTTTTCCCGCTTCTTCTTGCCGCGGCCACCGAGAACTTGGTCACGGGTGCGGAGTTGGGAGAGGGCCTTGAGGGTGGCTTTGACCACGTTGGCGTGGTTGGAAGAACCCATCGACTTGGCGAGGATGTCGCGGATGCCGACTGCTTCGCAGACTGCACGGACACCGCCACCGGCGATGATGCCGGTACCCGGGGAAGCGGGCTTGAGGAGGACCTTGCCACCACCGTATTCGGCGTAGATTTCGTGAGGAATCGTGCCGTCGACAATGCTCATTGGCACGAGGACCTTGCGGGCGCCTTCGCTGGCTTTCTTGATGGCGTCAGCCACTTCGTTTGCCTTGCCGTAGCCGAGTCCGACTTTGCCGACCTTGTTGCCAGTGACAACGAGTGCGGAGAAGCTGAAACGACGACCGCCTTTGACGACCTTGGCGCAGCGGTTGATGAAGACGACCTTTTCGGAAAGTTCGTTGCCTTCGGCATCGGTCGGAGCAACGCGCTCTTCACGACGCGGGCCGCCACGTCCACGACCGCCTTGGCCACCTTGACCACCGCCTTGGAAGCCACCGCCACCTTGACCACGACCACCACCCGAGAATGAACGGGCAGGAGGAGCGGTAATGACTGGGGCTGCCGCAGGTACGGCTGCTGGAGTTTCGTTATCTGGAATTGTTACCATGATGTGTGTCAGGTCAGAGCGTTAGAATTGGAGGCCAGCTTCACGCGCTGCGTCAGCGAGCGCTTTGACTTTACCGTGGTAGAGGTGACCGCCGCGGTCGAAGACCACAGCGCTGATGTTCAGGCCCTTGGCGCGCTCCGCGAGGAGTTGGCCGACTTTCTGCGAGCTCTCGACATTCGAGGAGGCCTTTTCGAAAGATTTGTCGAGCGTGGAGGCGGAGACCAGGGTCCGGCCAGCCGCGTCGTCGATGACTTGGGCGTAGATGTGTTGATTGGAATAGTGAACAGCCAGACGTGGACGTTCCGCGGTGCCGGATACTTTGCGGCGGATGCGGTTGTGGATGCGTCGGCGGATCGACTTGCGATTGATAGTGCTCATAGTGCCGTAATTGATTTGAGGTAGTGGGCGACGGTAATGGATTATTTGCCGACGCTTTTGCCTTCTTTGCGGCGAACTTTTTCACCGACATAGCGAACGCCTTTGCCCTTGTAAGGTTCAGGAGGATAGAAACCGCGGACTTCGGCAGCGAACTGACCGACGAGCTGTTTATCAATGCCTTCAACCTTGATCTTGGTGTTCTCAACGACAGTGACGTTGAGACCCGATGGGATGGGGTGAAGGAGAGGATGGGAACGACCGAGGGAAAGGTCGAGGTCAGCACCCTTGACTGCGGCACGAAGACCGACGCCGTGGATTTCAAGATCCTTCACGAAGCCTTGCGAAACGCCGACGATCATGTTCTGAACGAGGCTGCGCGCGGTGCCGTGGAGGGCTTTGTGCTGACGATGCTCGGTGGCGCGGGAGACGACAACGGTGCCGTCTGCGTTGGTGAGCGAGATACCGTCCGGAAGAGCGAAGTCGAGTTTGCCCTTCGGGCCTTCGACGGTCACTGTGTTGCCATCCAATTTGACAGCAACTTTTTCCGGGAGAGAGATTGGTTTAAGACCGACTCGTGACATGGTAGTAGATTCCTTTTACGAGTTGGGGTTTACCAGACATTGGCGAGGAGTTCGCCGCCGAGGTTTTGCTTTTTAGCGGAGCCGCCGGACATGACGCCTTTCGAAGTGGAAAGGATCGAGATGCCGAGACCGGACATGACGCGTGGCACTTCACCTGCGCCGACGTAGTGGCGGCGACCGGGAGTGGAAACGCGCTTCAGATCGGTCAGGATCGAACGGCCGTCGAGGTACTTTGGCTTGGCCTTGATGGAAGTACGGTCGCCAGTGACGACTTCGTAGTTCCAGAGGTAGCCTTCTTCCTGAAGAATGCGGGCGATGTCCGCCTTGATCTTGGAGTAAGGAGCGGAGAATTCCTCGTTGCCAGCGCGGGCAGCGTTTTTGAAACGCGTGAGGAAGTCAGAAATTGGATCGGTGAGAACTGCCATAATAGGGGATTCCTTTTGAAGTGTGGGTCCGGTGTTTTAGTTGGCAGCTGCGGCCTCGAGTTCGTTGGCTTTCTTCATGTCGCGGAATGGCATGCCGAGTTCCATGAGGAGCTCGCGGCCTTCTGCGTCAGTCGGTGCCGTTGTCACGAAAATCAGGTCGAAGCCGATGGTGCGCTTGATCTGATCGATTTCGATTTCCGGGAAGATGGATTGATCACTGATGCCACAAGCATAGTTTCCACGGCCGTCGAACGACTTGGAGGAAATCCCGCGGAAGTCGCGGATGTTGGGGGCGGTGACGTTGATGAACCGGTGAAGGAATTCCCACATGCGTGCACCACGGAGGGTGACGCGGGCGCCGAGGGCTTCACCTTCACGCAGCTTGAAGTTGGCGACAGCCTTCTTCGAGAATGTGATGGATGGGCGTTGGCCGGTGATCTTTTGGATTTCGTTGACGGCGTCATCGACGGCGACTTTACGATCCGGTGACTTACCCATGCAGGAAGTAACCACGATCTTTTCGAGGCGTGGAACCTGGTGGGCGTTGGTGTATCCGAGAGTCTTCTTGAGATTCGGAACAACCTTGTCCTTGTAGTGTTGTTGTAGGGCTGGTGTGCTCATTATTTTTTGCGGGTCAGCGCTGGATTAGCAGACGCTTAAGCGCGGGCGGAGGCGTATGCCTCAGCCCACTTTCTTTACATTGGAAATATGGACCGGACCGTCAATGGTTTTAATACCACCGGAGTCATTTTCGGTTGCCTTGACGGCCTTTTGGATTGGACGGCCGCCTTCGACGACGACGCGGCCCTTTTCGGCGTTCACGAGGAGCACGGTACCGCGCTTCCCTTTGTGATTGCCTGCGATGATTTCGACTTGGTCACCTTTTTTGACGTGGGTCTTGATGCGGCTCATGAAATTAGAGGGTAAATGGAGTGGATTGCGGAAGCTTGGGTTCAGAGAACCTCAGGTGCGAGAGAAACGATTTTCATGAACGCGCGCTCACGAAGTTCACGGGCCACAGGTCCGAAGATCCGGGTGCCACGTGGGTTGTTGTCCTTGTCGATGATCACAACAGCGTTGGAATCGAAACGGAGGATCGAACCGTCAGCACGACGGATCGGGTAAGCGGTGCGAACGACAACCGCCTTAACGACACTGCCCTTTTTGACAGCAGCGGTAGGGATGGAATCGCGAATGTG
>CALPMD020000088.1 GCA_943324575.2 Akkermansia muciniphila | reverse complement strand
TCGGTCCTTTTTCGTAAACAGTGACGTTGAGTTTCCCCTTGCGGGCGGCAAACAGGGAGTAGGGCTTGGTTTCGAAATCGTAACCCTGACGTTCCAGAACTTCGCGCAGTATCTCTGCCTGAGCAAGAGTCAGCGGCGCGGTGTAACTCGTCATCGGATGCAATCCTTGGAGAATTCGCCTAAAGAATCAAGCCGCGATCCCCGTCCTCCTTCGCTCACTTCTGTGGGATTGCGTCGTAAATCTGCTCGAGAGAGAGAACGGTGTAGGCCGTGACAAGGACCGGGTTGGACTCCCTCCAGCGTCCGTTGGAGTTGACCCACGAGCCATCTTCACGTTGGACAGAGAGCAGCTTTTCGCCGAGATCCTTGCGCCAGTCCGCCTCCTTGCCGTTTTCGAGTTTGAGTTGATCAACGTTGGCAGCGGTCAGTGCCTTCGACATGGTTTGGTAATAGTAGTACAGGCCTTGGGTTCCCATGTTGGGATTTTCGGCGATGGTATAGTTTTTACCGAGCCATTCTTTAACGGCGATCACGCGTGGATCATCGGCGCTCATTTTGGCGTAAACGAAGGACAAAAGCCCGGCGTAGGACATGGAACCGTATGAGCGCAGGGCAGTGCGGCCATCGGGCAGCTTTTCCTCGCCCGCTTTGGACTCGTTGGAGTCGTAAACAAAACCACCCTTGTTCTTGGGGTCATTGGATGCCCAATCGCGATCGTTGGTTTCCTCAAGATTCTGGCAGCGCGAGAGGAAAGTGATGGCGGCTCCCCAGTCCAGATCGGGCTGGTCGCCGTGTCTGCCGTCCTCGATCACTTTCTTGGAAAGGGCCAGGGCCTCGATGGCGAGGTAGGTGTTCGACATGTCGGTGTGCGTGTTGCTCGAGCCGTAGCCGATGCCGCCATCATTGGGGTTGTCCGTTTCCTTTTTCTTGTCGATGTCCCATTGGTTGTCGATGAGGTGCTTACGGGCTTTGACGATGGCCGGTTCATCCGTTGGGCGACCGGCAGCCACCAGCGCGGTTACCGCGGTCGCTGTGTTGTAAACCGTCAGCCCGCGGTTATAGATGCCGCCGTCTTCTTTTTGCTGGGCGAGGAGCCAGCTGAGACCTTTCTCGATCGACTCGGGGAAGGGGGCTTTGCGGTCGAGGTTGGGGTCGCGGATAGCGGCGGTTAGGGCCAGCGCGGTGAAGGCGGGCGTGGCTTCGTCGTCCCAGTTGCCGTTCGGCTTTTGCTGGGCCTTGAGCCAACCGTTGCCGCGGGCGATGGCCTGACGAATCTCTTGTTTGAGGGATTCGTAGCGGTTGGGGTTGACCTCGGCCGTGCAGGTCAGGGCGGTGGCGAGGAAGATCAGAGCGGATACGAGTTTCATGGTTTCGGTGGAACAGGGGTGCTTGAAAAAGGAGTGATGATGACGGTGACAGGGGTATCTACGGGCGGAACTCGCTTTTGAAAAGGGTTCCAAATGTTGCCGTTGTCGTTATCGGCGCCGGGGTAGTTGAGAACGGCGGACGGCGCCACGAGGATGCCGATGATGTCACCGCACATCTCCGGGACGTATTTCCCTTCGTGGTAATCCGAGCCATTGTAGACCCACGGCCCGGCCGACATGGCGGTGGCCTTTACCGCGTGTTGGATCCAGTCACTGGCTGGAACGCGGCGGACCTTGCCGTCGTCAGTCCACTCCACCTCGATATTCACGCGGGCGCCAGCCTTCACGTCTGCGGGGACGTCCGGGAAGTTGCCCGAGATGCCGCCCGTCTCATTGGGCAGGGCGATGAGTTCGCGCGAGGTCTGATAGCGCAGCAGCGTGAGGGCGAGGTTGAGATGGGTGGGTGAAATCTTCGTCACCAGCAAGGACTCGTAGATTTTACCTTTTTCGTGAACGATCAAGAACTCCAAGGTGCGGTCCACGCTGCTGATCTGCGCAGGAAGGCGGATCTCACGGCTTTTCGAGTCGAAGAGGATGTCGCCGATCTGGTAGCTCGTGCCGTCGATTTTTTTGACGGACGGCTGGACTGCCTCAGTCACGGCGGCTTCGGGAGCCTGTGCCCATGCCAATGACGAGCAAACGGCGAAAAAGAAAAGCTGGCGCAAAAACATGATGGAGAAAGGCAATGGAGTGAGCGTGGCTACTAATAGAACGTAGCGGGACGCGGAAATATTAGAACGATTTTCGAAAAATCACTTCTTTTTTGGCGGTGGATTCAAAGCGGTCGCAAACTCGCTCCAGCACAGACGCGTCAATCGGTAGCTCAGCGCGTCCAGTGGATTTTCGGCGTCGTTCAAGTCCGCCGGCGCTGTGAACGTGGTCCAGCGACTCAGGTGACTGCGCGTGATGCGAAAAACGTTTTTGAGAATTGCGGGGCGCAGGGCGTCGGCCGAGCCCACGGTGAAGGATCGCACCGCAGTAGAAGAGGATCGGCTGTCGGCGCCTGTAAGCCAGATGGCCACGGGCGTCGCATGCTGTGCCGGTGAGCTGGTGCGCCCGGCGCTGACCTTGACTTTGACCTTGATGATCCCCGACGAAGCCCTCTCCAGATCACGGGCCACTTCTTCGAGGATGGGCAGCAGGGATTTCGCCATTTTCTTCCCAGCACTGGCATGCAGCGTAATCGGCCGGGCCAGTTTCGGCTTCTCATTCCATAGCGGCAGAGTTGGACGCAGGCGTTGGATGGAGGCGATGGCCACCCCAGCTTGGCGATCATCCGGCTTGGTGAGATCGATGACCCGCTCCCACGCCAGCAAGGCGCGCTTGAATTCTCCCTTCGCCTCCAGCTGGGTCGCCAGCTCGATGGCACTGTCAGAGCCATCGACAGAGTTTTTCGTGTATTCGGAAAGGCTAGGCGCCGCCTTCAAGTCGCCCAGATCCACGATAGGCTTGGGCGGGGCCGGAGGGGGAGGAGCGGGCTTCTCGACGATAGCCACTGGCGGCGTCGACTTTTCCAGCTCGACCTTGGGTAGCGTGGACTGAACTCGTTGCCGCACTTGCTCCAGCTCTGCCGCAGGCGGTGGCGTGGTGAAATCCATCCTTGCCGTGCTACTCCACCACACGCCCCCGACCACTATCAGGACGAGTAGGATTACAATGGGAACAGGAACGCGCACGCCGTCAAGTTGGCGCGGTCTGACGATTCCGCAAAGCGGAAATCTCGCGCATCGCTAAAAACCAAAAACGCCCCACCCGGAAACCGGGCGAGGCGTTTTGAAAATGAAACAATCGATCCGTCGAATCAGTTGGCGCTCTTCACGAGGAGAGCGCGCTTGCCCACGCGCTCGCGCAGGTAGTGGAGCTTCGCACGGCGGACCTTGCCACGGTTGGTGACTTCGATCTTGGCGATCCGTGGCGTGTGCAGTGGGAAAACCCGCTCGACGCCTTCGCCGTAGGAAATCTTACGCACGGTGAATGCAGCGTTCACGCCGGAACCGCCGCGAGCCAACACGATACCAGCGAAGATCTGGACGCGCTCTTTGCCACCTTCAACAACCCGGCAATGGACCTTCACGGTATCGCCGACGTTGAAATCAGCGACGTCTTGCTTCAATTGCTCTGACTCGATCTTCTTAATGATATGCATAGGGTGCTCCTTCGCGGAAAATTAGTGTGCTGCCTGCGTTGTCTTAGCGGTGTGCCCTGACCTGCGGGGCGGGAGAGCTAGCGGATTAAATTGAAGATTGCAACCGCGAAATGACTCAAAATTCACGATTTGCCATAAACCGCCGCCGGATCGAACGATTTTCCCGCCCCGATCGACTCCAGCTTAGCCGCGCTTTCGCCCGCCACCACCGTGACTTTTCGGTAAAAACAGCTATTGCGGCCCGTGTGGCACGCGCCTGCCCCGATTTGCTCCACCATCAGGATCAACGCATCCTGGTCACAGTCCGTGCGGATCTCCACGATCCGCTGGATGTGGCCGGAAGTCGCCCCCTTGTGCCAGAACTCCTGGCGCGAACGCGACCAGTAGACCGCCTCGCCAATCTCCAAAGTCCGCCGCAGCGACTCCTCATTCATGTACGCCAACATCAGCGGCTCGCGGGTGATCGCGTCCATCGCCAGCGCCGGCACCAAGCCATCGGCGTCGAACTTCGGCGTGAAATCCAATCCCTCTTCGACCGCGGCCTTACCGCCCCGCGGGGCAAACACGTTGTTCAAATCCATGGGCAGACCGTGACCCCCCCCCCACAGACTGTCCAGCCCGGATGAAAGCCAGCCCCCAAAAAGCGCGTTGCCATGCCGCTGGTCAGAGTTCATCGCCAAGGCGACCCAGCCTGCAGAGTGGTGGTGCCAGATCGGGCACCCATAAAAAACCACCGCCCCCTTGCGGGAGCGGTGGAACCATCAACGACAGTATTTGTTTATTTCCGAGTCCAACCGAAGTGGCGCCTGGATTCCTCAGCCCTGGTAAGCTGAATCAGGCGGCACTCGCGGTGGGCGGGATTGTGGCTATGGTATTCTTCACTTTTTGGGTCAGACCGCTCTGGCGCTCGCTCAACGGCACATAGCCCATTGCGCGATACATCTTGCTGTCTTCTCCGAAGGCGAAGTGCCCTCTCACGGCTTTCGCGACCATGACCAATTTACGGTTCATTGCCGCATGAGCCTGATCTCGATCCATTATCAATCCTGACATCACCGCCTTTGCCGCTTCCATGAGTAAACTCACGTTAAACGGCTCTAGCGTCTCTGCTTCGAACTGGGCCAGGGTACTTCCATCGAACGTCGCTTCCGGCGCATGTTCACGCCAAGCGGCGATGAATTGATTGCGGCGGGCGGACACATTATTTAGGCTATTAGTTGCCATTTATTTTTTTGTTAGAAGTCACACGTTGCTTTGGGGATCATTAGTTCACCCCTCGGCTTAGCGCAACGGTTAGAGATATAATTGATGATTATTATTTAGGCAAGTGAAATTTTCAAATTTAATGGTTTTTTTGGAAGAATTAAAATTGATATCGTTCTTTGCATAAATTCAAACAATTAGTTTTAAGTAATTTGAGTGATTTTTTGATCCAATAATTTCCCGAGGTCGTAGGTTTTATTTGTTGAGAGTCTGCCAAAAACCCCTTCAATTCATTAGCTGTCGTTTGGGATGAACGATTTTTTCCAACGATCCATGAAGACGGTTTTGAGTGAATGATGGATAACCAGGGGTAGGTGGATTCAGATGTTCGATTGCTCTCGCCACGCGTATCTACCAGCAACCGGGGGGGTGTAAGATTTTTTGTGTAAGTAGGATTCCACTGGTGAACCTGAACGACTAAAGGAACATCAAATGAAAACCACCATCGAAGACAAACTAATCGACCAGCTACTCGCAAATTACCGCAAGCCCGAAGACCTCACTGGACCCGAGGGCCTGTTCACCGAACTCAAAAAGCGCTTAATCAATCGGGTACTCGAATCCGAGCTGACGACCCATTTGGGCTATGAGAAGCATGAGCGCCCACCCGAGGAGAAGCCCAATGCCCGCAACGGCCACAGCAAAAAGATCCTACGAAGCGATGACGGCGAGCTGCCGATCAAGATTCCTCGCGACCGCAAGGGAGATTTCGAGCCCCTGATCATCCCCAAGCATCAACGGCACTTCGACGGCTTTGACGACTGCATCGTGAGCCTTTACGCAAGGGGGTTGGGCGTTCGCGAGATCCAGGAGCACCTCAAGGAAATCTACAAGGTCGAGGTCTCGCCAACACTCATCTCCAACGCCACGGAGGCGGTCTTTGAGGAGGTCAGCGCTTGGCGGAACCGCTGCCTCGATCGAGTCTATCCGATCGTTTGGTTCGATGCCGTCGCGGTCAAAATCCGCCATGAAGGCAAGGTCACCAATCGCGCCGTCTATATCGCGCTAGCCGTTAACATGGAAGGGATGAAGGAGGTTCTCGGGATGTGGTCTTCGGAAAATGAGGGCGCGGGCTTCTGGCTCAATGTCGCCACCGAACTGAAAAACCGCGGCCTCTCGGACATCTTCATTTGCTGCATCGACGGG
>CALPMD020000087.1 GCA_943324575.2 Akkermansia muciniphila | reverse complement strand
CAAGGTGCTGCTGATGCTTCACCCTGCAGGAATCACTCCCGCAGCCGAGTTTGCGGTGGATCAGTATCTGCTCAATGGCGGTACAGTGGTCGCCTGCTTGGATCCATTTTCGGTAGCTGCCAAAATGACCGGCGGCGGCAATCCCATGATGGGACAGCAGGAAAGTCCTACGACCTCGACCTTGCCGAATCTGCTCTCGGCTTGGGGCGTGACCTTCGAATCCAGCCAGGTTTTGGCGGACCCACCTTTGGCGACCAAGCTGGGTGGCGACCGTGTCGGGTTGGCGGTACTAACGCTGGGTAAAGGCTCGATGCCTCAGAAGGACAATGTGATCACTAAGGATCTCGGTTCGGTCACCCTGTTCCTGCCTGGGGCCTTCACGGTCACGGGCAGCGATGGTCTAACAGTTAATTCCTTGATTCAATCGACCACGAACGCAGGATTTGTGGATGCGCTCAAGGCGTCGCAACTCGATCCGTCACTAGGCCGCAAGCTCAAGCCTAACGGCATGGCCTACGACCTTGTGACTCACCTCAACGGCAAATTCAAAACCGCCTTCCCTGACGGCAAGCCCAAGGAAGCTGCGGGCAAGGATCAGGCGGAGGAGAGTAAGAACGCGCCGAAGCCGAACGATCTCAAGGAAGCATCAGCACCCGGCAACGTGTTCCTCATCGGTGATGTTGATGCGTTCTATGATCGCTTCGCCTACAATATTCAGAACATAGGTGGACAGCAAATGGCGACACCGATGAACGGCAATGCCAGCCTGCTCTTCAATCTGCTGGATCAAGCCACGGGGTCGAAGCATTTGATCGGTTCTCGTTCGCGTTCCGCCATCAGTCGGCCATTCACGGTGGTCCAGAAGATGGAGGCGGATTTCAACCAAACCGTCGGCGTGAAGATCGAGGAGTTCCAAGCCAAACAACAAGCGGCTCAACAGAAGCTGAATGAACTCCAGGCCCAGAAATCCCGGGGATCTGAGCTCAATCTGTCACCAGCTCAGGAAGCTGAGATCAAAAAACTGCGCCAAGAGCAGGTCGAGTACGCCAAGTTGATCCGCGCCCAAGAGAAGGAGCTGCGCCGTCAAAAGGACAGGCTCGCGGCAAAGATCACCTTACTCAACGTCGCGGCAGTACCGACCCTAGTCATTCTCTTCGGGCTGGCTCTCTACGTCAAACGCCGTACCTCCACGCGGGCCAGATGATGAACGGGGAGTGTGCAATCGCCTTGCCACTCGCTTCCTTCGCCACATTTCACTCACCCCTTTGATCATTCATTTCCACTTCATTCTATGAACAAACGCCAGGTCATCATCCTCTGGGTCATTGCCATCGCTCTCGGTGTTGCTGTGACCGTCGTAAAAATCAGCCAACATCAGGCCAGCCATAGCGCGACCAAACGCAGTCCGGGCCAAATGCTCTTTGAATCCTTCCCGGGCGCCGAGGCTAACAGCATCGAGATTCTGGGTGTGAATAGCACCGTCACGCTCAACCGCAAGGACGGCAAATGGGTCGTGAGCCAGCGCGGCGACTATCCGGCCAATCACTCATTCGTCAACGACTTGATCCGCACTCTAGGCGATCTAAAGATCACCCATAGCCTGCAAGCTGGGCCCTCACTCGCGCCACGCTTCGGGATGGATGAGGCTGCCACCATGTCTGAAGCTCACGGTCTCACCGCCATTTTCAAGGACGCGAGTGGTAAGGAAGTCGCCAAGGTGTCGCTGGGTAAAACCATCGAGAGCGGAGCCACAGCCTCGCCCATGGGGGGCAGTAGTTCGGTGGGCCGCTATGTGCGCAACCACGCGGACAGTTCCGGATTTTACGCAGTGAGTGAAATGTTCCCATCCGTTAGCGCGGATCCAAAGCGCTGGCTGGCCAACGATTTCATCAGTCCAGAGAAAATCAAATCCATCACGGTGAGCATGAATGGCAAACCGGAGGCCGCATGGAAAATCAGCCGCGAAAGCGAAGAGGCCGAGTTCAAGCTTGATGGCGCGGCAGCGACCGAGTTGCTTGATAGCACAGTAGCCAGTTCGCTCAAGAGCCTACTTTCCTACGCCCGTTTTGAAGACGTGGTTCCCGCGGCTCAAGTCGTGGAACGGACGATTACAGCGGGGCAGCGCAGCGCGGTCATCGAGACTTTTGAAGGATTGACGTACGTGGTCAAAATCACACCGGCCAAGCCGAGCGCCGCTCCCGCAACCGATGAGCCAGCCGCCAAGGATCACTTCCTGATGAGTGTTGAGGTCAGCGCAGAGATTCCCAAGGAGCGCAAAAAAGCCGAAGGCGAAAGCCCCGAGGACGCGAAGACCAAAGACGCCGCCTTTATCGATCTCCAGAAGGCCTTGTCGGACAAACTCGCCAAGGAAAAGTCCTTTGCCGGAATCACCTACGAAGTTGCTAAGCGCTTGGTTGAGCCACTACTCAAGGACCGCGCCGGTCTCATGGCCAAGCCCGCTCCTGCCGGCACCCAAGCCCCGAACCCCGGTGGGGTGCAGAGATTGCCTAGTGGCATGATCGCACGTCCACCCATGCCAACCCCCGATGGAAAGGGGAGCGGCGTAAACGGGCAGTGATTTGCAGGCCTTGGGTTGCGGTGACTCACAAAGGTTGCGTTTTTTGCTCGTCGTAAGGCGATGTTCTCCTCCACCCTCGCACCGCAATGCTCAAGGCTGGAATCGTAGGACTACCCAACGTCGGAAAATCGACACTCTTCAACGCTGTAACCCGCACCCGCAAGGCGGAGGCAGCGAATTATCCATTCTGCACGATCGATCCGAATGTCGGAATCGTCAGCGTGCCCGATCCTCGTCTGGCTGTACTTTCAAAAATCTCCGGCTCACAGAAATTGATCCCGACGGCGATCGAGTTTGTGGATATAGCCGGACTGGTCAAAGGCGCGTCTGAAGGCGCCGGTCTCGGCAACCAGTTCCTCGCGAACATCCGCGAAACTGACGCCATCGTCCAAGTCGTTCGCTGTTTCGAAAACGATGACATCATTCACGAACTCGGCACGGTCGACCCGATCCGCGACATCGAGATCATCAATTCCGAGCTGATCCTCGCCGACATGGCATCACTGGAAAAGCGCCGCCAATCGCGTGAAAAGAAAGCCAAGGGTGGTGACAAAGAAGCGAAGAAAGAAGTCGAGTTGATCGACGTCATCATGCCGCACCTCGACCAAGGCAACCCGGCACTGACCATCGAATTCAGTGACGACGACAAGGCAATCGTGCGCGAGTTTTTCCTGCTTTCCTCGAAAAAGACCATTTACGCCTGCAACGTCGCCGAAGACGAACTGGCCGCTGCGATTGAAAACCCCGATTCCCATGCCCAAGTCGCCCGTGTCCGCAAGTTCGCCGCCGAACATACCGGTTCCGAGGCAGTAGTCATCTCCGCCCGCATCGAGGAAGAGCTCAGCGACATGCCTCCCGAAGAGGCCAATGAATTCCTCGCCGACATGGGCGTGACAGATTCCGGTGTCTCCAGCTTGATCCGTGGCGTCTATCACTTGTTAGGCCTGCGCACCTATCTCACCACCGGCGTTCAGGAGACCCGCGCATGGACGATCATTGCGGGTGATAAGGCGCCTGCAGCTGCGGGTGTGATTCACTCGGACTTTGAGCGCGGTTTCATCGCTGCCGAAGTCGTTCACTACGACGATCTAGTCGCCCTTGGTTCCAAAAATGCCGCCAAGGAAGTGGGTAAATTGCGCATCGAAGGCAAGGAATACGTCGTCAAAGACGGTGATGTCATTGAATTCCGTTTCAATGTCAGCAAGTGATCCGGTCTGCACTCGGGGGATTTCATCGTGTTCGTTCTGGTCGTAGAGTGACAGCGGGTGTAAGATGCGGCTATGGATGCCTTGATTCATCATCTCGAAGATAAGCGGGAGCTGACTTCATCGGAAGTGGAGGTAGCAGCAGCCTTGTTGTTAGACCCTTCCGCACCGGACTCGAAAAAAGAGCGATTGCTCGAAGCGCTGGCTTTAAAGGGCGAGACGCCAGGCGAGATTGCGGGATTCGTGGAGGCGTTTCTTGATCAAGCAGTTGATCCTCATCTCGGACTCCTGGATCTGGATGGTCCTACGCTCGATGTTTGTGGAACAGGAGGGGATCAGCTGGATCTCTTCAATGTCTCGACCACCGCCATGTTCATCGCTGCAGCTGCCGGAGCAGTGGTGGTCAAGCACGGTAACCGTGGTATCACTTCGAAAAGTGGTGGCGCGGATGTGTTAGAAGCGCTCGGCGTTCGCATTGATTTGTCTGCCGACCAATTCCGCAGCTGTGTTGAAAAAGCGGGCATGGGCTTCATGTTCGCTCCGCTCTATCATCCCGCGTTCAAATCGGTTGTCGCCGTACGCAAGTCACTTGCCCAGCGAGGGGTGAAAACGATCTTCAACCTGATCGGGCCGCTTCTCAATCCAGCGCGTCCCCAGTGTCAGTTGGTGGGGGTGTTCTCGCGTGAGCTCTGCCCCGCATTTGCAGAGATTTTGCAGCGCCTGGGGCGTGAGAGTGCGTGGGTCGTCCATGGCACCACAGGCGATGGTCGCTGTGTCGACGAAGTGAGTTTGATGGGTTCCACCCGCATCTGTAAATCAGGCTTGTTCCAAGATCTCGATGACGAGGAAGTGCGACCGCGCGACTTCGGTCTGAAACACGCCGAGGTAGCCGAGCTCCAAGGCGGCGACGCGATCGCCAATGCGGCCATTCTTGAATCCATTCTCAATGGCCGCGAGATTGGACCCAAGCGGGATATGGTTCTGATGAACGCGGGTGCAGCACTGGCCTGCGCGGGGCTGGCGGATGACATGGGAGATGGGATCGAGATTGCTCGCGAAATGATCATTTCCGGAGCCGCCATGGAGCGGCTGCGCCTGCTGCAAAAAGCATCGCAAGCATGAATCTGAATTTTCGCCTGAATTATCACACGGTTCCGGGGCAGTCGCTTTGGCTGAAATATACGGTGATATCTCAAGGCGTTCGCCACGGCACACGACTTGTTCCGTTAGAGTGGATCAATTCCGAGCAGTGGGAGACCCATGTGGTGATTCAAGAGCCGGGCCCATTTCGGCTGGAATACCATTACCAGCTTCGCCAAGAGTCGAACGGAGTTGCGCTGGACGAATGGCACGCCCCGAGAGTCGTGGAACTGGATTCGGGGGCAAATGAGGCGTGTTGGCTGTTCGATACTTGGTGTTCTGCAGGCACCGTTGACTATGCTTTTGAAACGAACGCTTTTTTAGCAGTATTGCCCGCCCGCGGGCCTTTTCAAAAGCTCGCGATCCCTGAAAAGGCGAATCATCTCTTTCAACTGAGAATGGCCGCTGTTCCAGTGGGGCTGGTGCCCTGCTTGATTGGCAGCATTCGTGAAATCGGTGAGTGGGATTGGCATTCCGCCATCCCGCTGCACGAGGTGGCTGCCAACGTCTGGCAGACCTGCCTCAATCTGCCGACTGATCAAAGCATCGAGTACAAGTACGCGATGTGGGATCTCAGCAAGCATTGCATCGCGAGCTTCGAGCTAGGCGAAAATCGCTGCCTGCCATCCCGCATGGATGCCAGCCGCGACTGGACCTGTGTCCATGATGAATGTTACCGCAGAGAGGTCGCCGGGCTGTTTCGTGGGGCCGGGGTGGCGATGCCAGTCTTCTCCTTGCGCAGTGACAAAAGCTTGGGCGTCGGCGAGTTTGCCGATCTCCAGACGTTCGGTGATTGGGCGAAGCAGGTCGGGCTGAAGTTGATCCAAATCCTGCCAATCAATGACACGACTTCGTTGCACGACTGGACGGATTCTTATCCCTACTCGGCGATCAGTGTCTATGCGCTGCATCCACTCTATCTGCGGATCGATGATTTGGATTTCTTGATGCCTCCAATTTTCCAGCGGGAGCTCAACGCCACTAGGAATCAACTCAATGCACTTGATCAGGTCGACTACGAGGCGGTGATGCGCGTGAAGGCGATCCTCACCCGCCAGATCTT
>CALPMD020000086.1 GCA_943324575.2 Akkermansia muciniphila | reverse complement strand
GGTCGGCAGCGATTTGCGCTTCGACGAGGTTTCGATCGAGGAAGGGCGGAATTTCGCGAACAAACTCTACAACGCCTGCCGCCTACGCCAGATGGGCGGCGAGCCGTATCAGTCGCTGGACAGCATGGATGGGCTGAATCCGTTCCATCTCAATGCGATGGCCAAGCTCGATGAGTTGGCGGCCGATTTGGAGCGACTTTACGCGGACTACCGTTTTGGCGAGATCGCGCACCGCTTGTATGAGTTTTTGTGGAACGACTTCTGCGACAAGTTCTTGGAAGCGCTGAAGCTGGATCTGCGCGACACCGCGCCGCCGGATGTGAAGGAGCGCACGCTTGGGGTTTTCGACGTGATCATGGGCCGCTACCTGCAGTTGCTGAGCCCGTACATGCCGCACGTGACGGAGGAACTTTCCGCGCGGATGGGCTATGTGGCGGAGGGCGAGTTCCTGATGCAGAAGGTGTTGCCCGCAGCGCCGTTGCTGGCCGCGATCCCGCAGGAGAAGGTCGCCGCCGCGCAAGCGCTGGCCGCAGAGATTTACGAATCGGCAGGCCGGATGCGGAACCTGAAGGCGGAGTACAAGATGGGCTCGCGCAAGGACATTCGTTTTGTGATCAAGGCTGCGCCCGAGTGGTTGGCTGCGGAAGTGAAGACGCTGGCGTTGCTCGCTGGAGCAGGGGAGATTGCCTTGGATTCTGCTTACGAGGCACCCAAGGGTACTCCGGCAGCGGTCACTTCGATCGGCGAAGTCTACATGCCGCTGGAAGGATTGATCGACGTGGAGGCCGAGCGCATCCGCCTGACCAAGGAGATCAGCAACATCGAGATCGAAGTCAAAAAGTGCGAAGGCAAGCTGGGGAACGCCAGTTTTGTCGACCGTGCGCCGCCGGAAGTGGTGGTGCAGGAAAAGGCGCGGCTGGACGACTGGAAGGCGAAATTGGTCCAGCTCGGCGAAATGTTGGCCGCGCTGGCATGACTGCTTGCCAAGCCTAGTCGATTCAGTAAGGTGCGCTACGAATGAATAATTTATGACGCGTCTTAGCAGCATAACCCAGATCAATTCCTTGTCGCTCGAACTTCTCGAGGCGGCGGGTTTTCTTGATTTGGAGTCGCTGGCCCGAGTCAATGCTGCGAGCCTGATCCAAGAGCTGGAGAAGGCTAACAAGGTTCTCCGTATCACGGATTCATTTCCGACCGATCAGGATATCAATGAGTGGATCGCCGTCGCTCGTGAGCGCACAGGATTCACGATGGAGGAACCTGTTTTGATCAATCCGGGGAATTTTCTTGAGGGTGACGCAGTTCCTAGTGAGGCCTCGTTTGCAATTCCTATCCCGGTACGACTGCTGGTGGATAAACAAGTGTCGATTGCTGATATCCCGCAGGGGGTGCCACTGGGTCAGGCTGTAGGCGATGACAGCATGAAGGGTGCTAATCTTATTTCACCGCGGAAGATTTCAGAGCAGACCGGGCCATTGAATCATGTGAAAATCGGAGATGTCAGCCCGCCACGAGTTGAATTCGACAATTCCCGGATCAAGAGTACGCAGTCGTTGTCGGACCCGTCTCGAAAAAATGAGTCGTCTGGTTCCAGCGTCCATGCCGACCGCATTGCCTTGATTTGTGCGCCGCTGAAGGAAACCAATCTCGGTCGCAATCCAGAATCTCGACGCTACATTCGTGGGGTGCTTCATAGTCATCCACTGAGGATAGGATTCAGCGCATGGGTGACCTTGAGTTTGTATCTATTGATTCCTTCGGCATTTATATCAGCACTGCTGCTGTTGCTGTCGGATCAAATTCCTAAGTACTTCGTTTGGGTGCCGAAGTGGATCCTCGTTTTTCCAGCAAGTCTGCCGCTTTTAGGGGCGGCTTATTTCATCTGGGGATTGGGTTCAAATTGTCGGATCTGCAGCCAGAAGCTTTTTATTCACCGGACCTGCTTGAAAAACAGCAAGGCCCACCACCGCGCGGGCCTCGGTTACATCTTGCCGCTGTGCATCCACATCATTTTGTTCAAATGGTTTCGCTGCACGTATTGCGGCACGCCAGTGAGGTTGAAAAAGTAAGTTAGGAGGTTTCCGATGATGCGTTTGCTGCCCTGGGTCCTGTGTTTGATGATCCCGTTGAGTTCCTGCACGATGCTGGGATTACGGGATGATTTGAATCATGAGGAGGCGAAAGCGGAACCATTTGGGCCGACGGGGATCCCTCCGCAGCTTCGTGCAAAAAACGCGGATGCTGGCACAGCAGTTGTGGCCGGTGGGAATGTTTCTCCACCGCTGCCCTCGAACGTAACACCGCAGGAAGACATCGTTTATACAAATCCGGACGATCCCGATGCCACGGTGCCGGAACTGGCAAGCGTGCTATCCGAGACCAAGCACACGCCGTGGGAAGAGAGCGAAACCATCGCCAAGCAGCGGTCAGCTCGCGAGGGCAAGCCTCTTCTCATCTGGTTTACCGATTCGGCCGCCAGCCCGATGTGCAAGGTGTTGAGTCAGGAGTTGTTTTCCACCCACGACTTTGGTAACTGGGCCACCGAAAAACTGGTTCGCTTGCGTGTGGATTCACATGTTGAAATCAATGATCAGGAGCTGGACGTCAGCAGCACGGAGGATCGGCGGATCGATGTGAAAAGTTACGTTGTTGCGCTGAAAAAACGTTATAAAATCCTAGGTCACCCCTCGTTGATTTTGCTCAGTCCCAGCGGTGAAGTGATCGGTCGCTATTGTGGCTATAAGCGTGGCGACGCACCGTATTTATGGGGCCAGATCAAACACGGAGAGGCTGTCTCGACGGCGGCCTATCAGGTGTGGCGCGCAGGGTTGGAGAAAAAAGGCTACCGTGAGTGGCGGGATCGCAAAGACCATCAGTTTTTTGCCAAGCTGACTTCCTATTCCAAGGGCAGCCTCATGCTGATCGAGCCGGATGGCAGCCGCGCGCGCACCCAAGAGGCGAGCTTGTCCGACAAGGATCGCGCTTGGATCGCAGAGCAGAAAAAGGCCAGAGGGATCGAGTGACCAAAAAAATCGCTTTCGGCAAAGGCAGAGCTAGACGGAAGAGTGAGTTTGGTTATTACTCGTTGTGCAGCGCGTTAGACACGCCTGTGAAAGTTGCCGCCGTGGCGGAATGGTAGACGCCACAGACTTAAAATCTGTTGACCTCACAGTCGTGCCGGTTCGAGTCCGGCCGGCGGCACTTTTTCAATTTCATGCATGGGCCACGGGACGATGTCCCGCGGCCACAGTCACTCGCTTACGCGAGGATTTGATTGAGCACGTAGGGCAGGATGCCGCCGGCATTGAAGTAATCGACTTCAGCCGGAGTATCGAGGCGGACCTTGAGCGGGATTTGCAGGCTGCTGCCATCAGCCTTGTGGGCGGTGAGGGTGGCGGTTTGCATCGGCTTGAGTTCACCCGCGATGCCGGTGATGTCGAAGGTGGCATCCACCAGATCCTTCACTTGGTCGTAGTCTTCCTTGTGGATGAAGTTGAGCGGCAGCACGCCCATCCCGATGAGGTTGGAACGGTGGATGCGCTCGAACGACTTGGTGATGACGGCGCTGATGCCTAACAAGCGGGTGCCTTTGGCGGCCCAGTCGCGCGACGATCCCATGCCGTAGTCTTCGCCGCCGATGACGATGAGCTTGGTGGCTTGCGCCTGATAGGCCATCGACGCATCGTAGATGAAGGCAGGCTTGGCACCGGCTGCGGCGGTGATTTCACGGTCGGGGGCTTGGACTTCAGAGCCGCCGAAGTACTGGGTGTAACCGCCTTCGACGCCGGGGCACATCAGGTTTTTGATGCGGACGTTGGCAAAGGTGCCGCGGGTCATCACGCGGTCGTTGCCACGGCGCGCGCCGTAGGAGTTGAACGACGCGGCATCGACGCCGTTATCGAGCAGGTACTTGCCGGCAGGCGAGCTGGCCTTGATCGAACCGGCGGGCGAGATGTGGTCGGTGGTGACCGAGTCGCCGAAGATGCCGAGCGGGCGGGCGGCGAGAATGTTTTCGCTCTCGCCTTGTTTGGTTTCGAAGAACGGCGGCGACTGGACGTAGGTCGACTTGAGGTTCCAGTCGTAGGTCGCGCCGGTGCTGCCGGGGATTTCGGCCCACTTCGGATTGGCGCTGTCGACGTTGCCGTAGAGTTTGGCGTAAACTTCGGGCTTGAGGGCGGCGTCGAGTTGCTCGGCGATCTCGGCTTGGGTCGGCCACAGGTCTTTGAGGAAAACCGGATTGCCATTCTTGTCGGAGCCAAGTGGCTCGGTGGTGAGGTCGAGATCGACGCGACCCGCAAGGGCATAGGCGACGACCAGTGGCGGGCTCATCAGGAAGTTTGCCTTGATTGAGCCGTGGACCCGGGCTTCGAAGTTGCGGTTGCCGGAAAGCACCGAGGTGCAGACGAGGTCGCCTTCTTTGATCGCGCTTTCGATCGCGGGGTGGAGCGGGCCGGAGTTGCCGATGCAGGTGGTGCAGCCGTAGCCGACCGTTTGGAAACCGAGTTGGTCGAGCTCCTTGGTGAGGCCGGTCGCGTCGAGGTAGTCGGTGACCACGCGCGAGCCGGGTCCGAGCGAAGTCTTGACGAAGGGAGCGATCGTTAGGCCGAGGGCGTTGGCCTTCTTGGCAACCAATCCGGCGGCGAGCATTACGCTCGGGTTGCTGGTGTTGGTGCAGGAAGTGATGGCCGCGATGAGGACCGAGCCGTGGGCGAGTTCGGTTTCGCGCGGTCCGCCGGCGAAGTTGTCGTCGATCGCATCGGGGCTTGGGCGGTTGGAAATCATTTCGACTTCGTTCTGCGGTCCACCTTCGAAGGACTCGTGGCAGGCGTCGGTGGAAAGCAGCGAGTCGATGGAAACCCCGGCCTTTTCCTTCATCGTCAGCTTCACGCGGCGATCGCGCTGGTCAGCGGCGAGGCCAAAACCACCGGCGGATGCGGGCGCGGTGAAGAGCGTGTTGAACTGGTCGCGCAAGTCGGTGACAGCAACGCGGTCCTGCGGGCGCTTCGGTCCGGCGACCGAGGGCACGATCGTCGCGAGGTCGAGTTCGAGCAGGTCGGTGTATTCGCAATCGCCCTTGTCAGGGATGCCGAACAGGCCTTGGGCCTTGTAGTAGTTTTCGACCGTTTGGCAAAGTTCCTCGGGACGGCCGGTGCCGCGGAGGTACTTGATGGTTTCGTCGTCGACGGGGAAAAAGCCCATCGTCGCGCCGTACTCGGGGGCCATGTTGGCGATCGTCGCGCGGTCGGGCAGGCTGAGCGCCTTGGCACCTGGGCCGAAAAACTCGACGAACTTGCCGACGACGCCGTGTTTCCGCAGCACCTCGGTGACGCGCAGAGTGAGGTCGGTGGCGGTGACCCCATCCGCCAGCGAACCGTGCAGGTAAACGCCGACCACTTCGGGAACGAGGAAGGTCACGGGCTGGCCCAGCATGCCGGCTTCCGCCTCGATCCCGCCCACGCCCCAACCGACGACGCCGAGGCCGTTGATCATCGTGGTGTGGGAATCCGTGCCGACCAAGGTGTCAGGATAATAGACGCCGTCTTTCGAGAGCACGCCCTTGGCGAGGAACTCGAGGTTCACTTGGTGGACGATGCCGATGCCGGGAGGCACGACGGAGAAAGTTTCAAACGCCTGCTGACCCCACTTGAGGAATTCGTAGCGCTCGCGGTTGCGGATGAACTCGATGGCCATGTTGCGGTCCAGCGCGGTTTGGGAACCCGAGAAATCGACTTGCACCGAGTGGTCGACGACGAGATCAACGGGAACCAGCGGCTCGATCTTTTCGGGCGAAGCTCCACGGGCAACGGCGGCATCGCGCATCGCAGCGACATCTACTAACAACGGCACTCCAGTGAAGTCTTGCAGCACGATGCGGGCGACCGTGAAGGGGATTTCATATTCGCCGGGAGCCTTCGCATTGTAGTTGGCGAGGTTTTTGACATCCTTCTCCGTGACCTTGCAGCCATCCACGCAGCGCAGCACCGACTCTAAGACGATGCGGATCGAAACCGGC
>CALPMD020000085.1 GCA_943324575.2 Akkermansia muciniphila | reverse complement strand
TTGGCGTGGACGATGAAGGGGCCGGGGTTTTCGCCGTGGAGCATCTCGATGCCGGGCTCCATGCCCTCGGCCTTGCGGTAGGGCGAATCATTGCGCAGGACGATCGAGGCGGGGTTGAGCAGGGCGATCAGCGCGTCGCGGATGATTTCTTTGCGCAGGTCCATCGCCAGTGTCAGCGTCTGGACGGAAAGGTGGTCGCCGTAGCGGTCGACGATCAGGCCGGGCAGGCCGTCGGATTCACTCCAGACGAGGCGGGCGAGCGTTTCGTCGATGTTGGAGCGCTTGCGCAGGTCGATCGACTGGCCGATGCGGCGGGTGAAAAAGTCGAGGTCGAGATCCTGTTTGCGGCGGGAAAAGCGGCGTGCGACGATTTGCGACATCGGATTGTAGATCGCCGAGCCGAGCGGGCGGTCGCGGAAATCCTTGAGCGTGATAACGTCGCCGGGTTGTGGATTGCCGAAGGATTTTTTGATCTCGGTGGCGTAAATCCACTCGTGACCGTGAAAAATGCGTGCTCGGGGTGCGATGATGATGCCTGCCATGGGGCGGGAATATCGGCTGGGGAATGCGGCGTTGTCGAATGCGAAACGAGGGAAGCGCAAATCAATCGCGGCGGCGTGGCTCGGGTATGAAGAGTTTTTAGCCGCAAAGAGGCGCAAAAAAAACGCAAAGACGGAAGACGGGGAGTGGAGGGGGCCAAAAGCTTTGGGTTTCGGCGGCTGGGCGATTTGGGGTGATTTCTCTGGTTTTGCGGACTTTTTTCGCCTTTTTGCGGTTGGAGTCTCGAAGAATTGCCAATGGTCTGGCTGCTTTCTGCGATTTCCGCTTGATCCCGGACGCTGGGGCGCCTATCTAAGCCGCTACCAACCATGGGACAACAATCGAAAAAGATCATCAAACGCCGTCGCCGCGCTGACTATGTGAAGCGCAAAAAGGAACAGGTAAAGCTCAGCGGGATCGTCAAGAGCCCAGCCGTCAAGAAGGCCGCCGTGGTCGCAAAAGCTCCTGCCAAAAAGGCTGCAGCGAAAAAGGCACCGGCCAAGAAAGTGGCCAAGAAGGTCGCCGAGCCTGCTGCGGTTGAGGCTGTGCCAGCTGCGGTTGAGGCCGTGGAAGCGGCAGCTGTCGAGACTACCGAGTCTGCAGAGGCTTGATTGACGCACCCGATTCAAGGATTTCAAACGAGCTGCTCTTTAACCAGAGCGGCTCGTTTTGTTGTTGGGCTGTTGGCGGAGGTTGACGCCGTGGGGCGGGGGATGCACCTTGTCGCGACATGAGTGCGACGGTGAATTTTAAGATCGGCAACGAGAAACTGGTGCGGGTGCTCGAGGGGGCATCGATCCATTTGCGCGGCTTGCTGGATCGCCAAGGGCGGCCCGACGGGGCGCTGCGAATCGCGGTGGTCGGTGGCGGTTGTTCGGGATTGCAATACAAGATGGACTTGGTGGATGGGCCGCGCGACCGCGACATTCTCGTGCCAAGCCACGGGGTGAACGTGGTGATTGATCCGAAAAGCGCGCTGTTTGTCAGTGGCAGCGAGCTGGATTACTCGGATGACTTGCAGCAGGGCGGGTTCAAGGTGAGCAATCCGAATGCGGTGGTGACGTGTTCGTGCGGCGAAAGCTTTGCGGCGTAGCGCGCGGATGCGGGTTGATTTTGCCGAGAAATCCGTGATCCTTTCAGTCTGATGAAATTGCAGAGCGTACTGTGGATCGCGAGCCTTTCCGCATGGCTGTGGACTGCGGCGGCTGGGGCCGAAAGGCCCATCGCAGCGCTGATCCAAGATCTGGCTGACGAGCGCTTCGCCACCCGCGAGGCGGCGAGTCGTCAGCTGTGGCAGATCGGCCCGGCCGCTTTGGAGGCTCTGCAACAAGCGGCAACGGCGAGTGACCCGGAGCAGGCGTACCGCGCGCGCGAGTTGGTCCGCAGAATCGAGTTGGATCTGACGCCGGAGACGGATCCCGCGATCCTGGCGCTGGCGGATCGCTACGGCAAAGGGTCGACGCTCGACAAGGCACGAGTGCTCCGGCAGCTGCATCAACGGCGCGCCTGGCGGCAGATTCTTAAACTCTACACCACGGAAAAGAGTCCGGAGGTCCAGTCCCAACTGGAGCGATGGGTGGCCGGCGTGGCGGTGGCTGCAGCGCGCGAATGTCTGGTGGCTGGCAATGCGAAAGGCGCGCGTGAATTTCTCGAGCTGGCTCCAGCCGATGCGCTAGGAATGCTGGCCTTGGCGGATTTTCACCGCAGCCAGGGTTCGCTGAATGCGGAGATGAAGCGCGCGAAATCGCTTAAAAGCGAGGACGCAGCGGCGTGGTTGCTGGCCCTTTACCGCGTGGCGGGCAAGACGGAGGCGGCCCGCGATGCCGCGACGGCTGCGGGTGAGCCACAGGTGGCCGCGGCGATGTCCGTCCTACTCGGTGATCCGTTGCCATGGTTGCGCCTGCGCCAGACCGTGGCGGAGGGCGAGTCGAGCCGCTTGCCCTACACCGAGTTGGCCATTCAACATTGGCAGGGTAAGTCGATCCAAGGCAAGGAGCTGGAGCGGCTGCAGCAAGCGGCGGGTTCCCGCAAGCGCAGCGAACGCCAAGGCGGCCAAAACGCCCTGTTTCTTCTGGGGCAGGCGGGCATGGCGGAACCGTCGCTGGTCCAAAGTTCACCGCTGCTGGCTTTTTCGTATTTTGAGTCGCTGGAAAGAATTCCCGAGGCGTTGAAGGCCTTGGGCCTCGATGCGGATCGGCCGGATTACGCGGCGTGGGTGGCGACTCGCATCGGCCATCTGGCCAAGGGCGATATCGAGGATGAACACGAGGTGGCGATGGATGCTCCCGAGCTGTTAGTCGTCGCCAATTTCTTGGAGCGGCGTGGCTTACAGCGCGTCAGCGAGGAGGCATTTCTGGCACCCTTGGCGGCTCTGGCCGAAAAGGATCCCAAGGTTTTTCGCAATTTCTTGGGCAAGCTGTTTGGCATTGATGATGGGACAAGCGGCGCGACGCGGTTGGCGAAGCGGGCCGCAGTCGCCTGGGCGGGCGACGATCGCGAACGGTGGAATGAAGTCGTCGCTGCGGCTTTCGGGGACCGTGATGAGACGATGTCCTGGTGGGATTGGTTGGCGGAGTTGTTGCCCACGGCCAGTCGCGCCGAGCGGTTGGATCAAATGTTGGCATTGTTTGGCATGGCACCCGACCCGCAACGCTTGCGCGAGTCCGGGTTGGCGCTGGTATGGGCCGCCATCGATTCGGTCGCGGTGGAGAATCGGAAGCCATTGCTGGAGCGGATGGCGTTTCTTTCCAGCCAGACGGAGGATGTGGCGAATAGCCTGAAGGTATGGGATCAGCTGGCTGAGGGCAGCCGTGCATCGATTTTTTGGCGGGCGCACATTCTCGATTTGTCGGCGGCCGGGCGCTGGGACGAGGCGGCGGCTTTTTTCCTGCAACAGATCGAGCGAGTGGCGAAGCTCAAGCAGGAGCCTGTGCCGTATTTGCACGCGAGTGTGGCGGCCTGTTTGCGCAATGCTGGCCACGCACAAGCCGCTGCCGCACAGGACGCCTGGGTGGATAAGCTGGCGCTGGGCAATGAGGCGCTGGAAATCGCCAACGCTTATGCCTACGGCAACGACTACGCACGCGCGGCCGAGTGGTGGCTGCGGGCGCTGCGGCAGAGTGACCCGAATTCGACGGAGTTTGCCACCGCCCTGCAACTGTACGCGGATGTGGCGGTGGAGCAGGGGAAATGGAAAGAGGTGGCGGCGATTTCTGAAGTGCTGGCGCAGATGCTAGCGGCGGCGGATTCCGACAGTGAATCGCCGCTCGTCCGATTGCGAATCCGGCTGCAGTCGGATCTGGGAAGGGCCATGGTGCGCCTGAAGAGCGATCGCGCGGGATCCATCGCCCTGCTACAGAATTGCCATCAGCTGTTTCCTGGCGACGGTTCCTTGGCGGATTCGTTTTTCCCTGCCATCCGCAAGGCCGGGCTGAGTCGCGAGCATGATACTTGGTACAAGGATTCATCGGCGCGATTGGCCGCTGTCATCCGGCAATTTCCCGAATCCGACAATACCTACAACACCGCTGGCTGGCTGTCGGCACGCACCTGCCGCGATCTCGATCAGGCGGAGGCGAATTTACAAAAGGCGCTGGCGATGAATCCCTATCAGGTAGCCTATCTGGATACCATGGCGGAGGTTCAGTTCGCCAAGGGCAAGCGCAAGGAAGCGCTGGAGTGGTCGGCGCGGGCGGTCAATTACCGTCCGACGGACCCGCAACTGCGCCGCCAGCATGAGCGATTTCGCAGCAGTCCCTTGCCACGGTGATTAGCTGACGGGCAGCTTGGTGCGAATCTTCGCGGCGATCTCGTGAAAGGCCGCGGAAACGGAGTTTTGTTCCGGGGCGACCAGGGCGATGGGCGCGCCGGAATCTCCGCGCTCGCGGGTTTCCATGTTGATCGGAATTTGTCCTAACAGCGGGACGTTCATCGCTTCGGCCTCGCGGACACCGCCTTCCTTGCCGAAGAGGTAGTACTTTTTGCCAGCGTCGCATTCGAACCACGCCATGTTTTCCACCAGTCCGAGGATGGGCACGTTGACTTTGGCAAACATCGACACCGCCTTGCGGGCATCGATCAAGGCGACTTCTTGGGGCGTGGTCACGATCAAGCAGCCATCGACGGTGACGGTTTGGACGATGGTAAGCTGGATATCGCCGGTGCCGGGCGGAAGGTCCAGCACCAGATAGTCGAGGTCATCCCAAGCGACTTGGCGGAGGAACTGCTGGGTGTAGCGCGTGGCCATGGGCCCGCGGACGATCACGGGCGAGCGGTCCTCGAGCAAAAATCCCATCGACATGAGTTTCAGGCCATGTGCTTCGAGCGGGATGATTTCATCCTGTTCGTTGGCCATGGGGCGTTCATTGACGCCGAACATCTGGGCGACGGACGGGCCATAGAGATCGCAGTCGCAAAGCCCGACTTTGGCCCCCGTGGCGGCGAGGGAAACGGCGAGATTGGCCGCGACCGTGGATTTTCCCACTCCGCCTTTGCCGGAAGCGACCGCGATGACCCGCTTCACGCCGGGGATCGATGACTTGCCGACGCTGCCACCCAGCCCACCAGCTGCGGCGGGGGCGTCCTTGACATCGATTTCGATTTTGACCACGCCGATGTCCGGCAGGGAGTCGAGAATGGTGTGGCAGTCTTGGAAAATCTGCTGCGGGACCTTGGCGTCGCGAGTGGCAATCTCGATCTGGACGGTGACTTGGCCGGGTTCGCAGCGGATGTCTTTGACGAGGCCGAAGGAAATGATGTCCCGGGAAAAGCCGGGATAGCGGACTTGGCGAAGGGCTTCGCGGATGAAATCAGGAGTCATGGACGGCGGGATACTCGCTTATTCCGGTGCGGGTGCAACGCGATTGTGGTAAAACCTGTGCCGGGACTGCTTTTTTCGCCATCGCGGCGATTCCTAGGGTTGACTCAATCCGTGGTTCACCAAGATACTGCATGGGCTCGAACTTTCAAAAATCATCATGGAAAACGTTATCATCATCGGCACCGGCTGTGCAGGCTACACCTCAGCGATTTACACGGCACGTGCGAACCTCACCCCGCTCCTGCTTTCCGGCACCCAGCCCGGCGGCCAGTTGACCACCACCACCGAGGTCGAGAACTTTCCAGGTCACCCGGATGGCATCATGGGGCCGGAGTTGATGATGAGAATGCAGGCACAGGCCGAGAAATTCGGGGCGCGCATCGGCTGGGCCAGTGTCGATTCTGTCGAGCATCGTGCGGACGGCAGCTTTTTGCTCAAGGCGGGCGATGAATCCTTCGAAGCGAAGACCGTCATCGTTGCGACTGGTGCGACTCCTCGCCACCTCGGACTGCCGAATGAGAAGCAACTCATCGGCCGCGGACTGACGTCCTGTGCGACCTGCGATGGCGCCTTTTACCGCGATGTCCCGGTCTGCGTGATCGGTGGCGGCGACAGTGCCTGCGAAGAGGCGGACTTCCTGACCCGCTTTGCCAGCAAGGTCT
>CALPMD020000084.1 GCA_943324575.2 Akkermansia muciniphila | reverse complement strand
GCGGTGGGCGATATGAAGCGTGATGACACCTTCGTGACGGCCTGGTTCCGTGCCGAATTGCCGGGAAAATCTGCCACCAAGCCGGTTTTGGAGTTTTCACGCGTCCAGCGTATCGCGCATGTCTATGTGAATGGGGTCAAGCTGGCGCGCCATGAGGGACAGGAGGAAGATTTCACGGTCGGCCTCGACAAGGTCTGGAAAAACGAGGGCACCAACTCGGTTGCCGTATTGATTGAGGGGCTTGATGCCCGCGGGACGATCGGCGATGTGAAGTTTGTGGATTTGGACAAGGTCGTATTTCCGGCTACAAGCCCGATCAGCCCGGATTATAACGATAGCGACTGGAGAACTCTGGACGTTCCCCATGACTATGTCGTTGAGGGGGAGATTGTCAGTCGCGGCGGTGGGGACGGTTATACCCGTTCGCCGGCGCTTTACCGGAAGGTTCTGACGAAGCCCGAGATGGCTCCGGGCAGCCGGGTTTGGCTGGAGTTCGACGGGGTTTACCGTATGAGTCGCTATTGGATGAATGGAAAACTCATTGATGTTCACCCGGGAGCCTTTGTTCTGAATCGGATCGATGTGACCGATGCGCTTAAACCCGGCGAGAACTCTCTCGTCGTGAGTGTGAACCCTATTATTTCAGAGAGTGGTTTTGACGGCGCCGGAATCTATCGCCACGTGCGAATGGTGGTGGTAGCCCCGGTGCATGTGGCGGCGGATAGTCTCTTTGTGACTTCGACGATTCCTGACCCGAAGGATGGGGTCACCGCGCCTGCGGTCGTCAATATTTCCTCAGCCGTAAACAACACCGGGAAAGCCGCGGTGGATGCCGAAATGATTCATGAGGTCATGGATGCCGAAGGCCACGTCGTGAAGTCCACAACACAAAGGCAGAAGCTTGCGGAAGGCGAAACGGCTTTGAAGCAGAGCCTGCAGCTTCCTAAAGCCAAGCTATGGTCCTGTGAGCATCCGGTTCTCTACACGCTGCGCACGACCATCAAGGTGGATGGTCAACCGGTGGATCGTCTGCTGACCGCCTTCGGGATTCGCAAAATCGATTTTGATGCCAACCGTGGATTCCTGCTCAATGGAAAGGTTGTAAAGATCAAGGGGATCTGCTCCCGCCCGAATCATGCCGGGGTCGGACATGCAATGCCTCGCCGTCTGACGGAATGGCGGCTTGAGCAACTGAAAAAAATGGGCGGTAACGCGTACCGTTGCGCTCACTATGGGTTTGATCCTGACTTTTATGATGCCTGCGATCGGATGGGCATCCTCGTGATGGATGAATTCCGCAGTTTTGGTGATGGCTGCACCATGCTGGCTTCAGATAAAACGACGACTGATACTCTGGAAAATCAGACCATTCAGGTGAAGAACCACCGGAATCACCCGAGCATCATTATGTGGTGCATAGGCAATGAAGGGGGTGCCTATCAAAATAAGCCCAGTGGGGGCCGGATTGCCCGCTCAGTCAAAAAACTGGTCGATACCTTGGACGGAACGCGCCCGACTACCTACGCAAATAACGGCAGTCTCGGACCGGGGCTCACTGATGACGATGCCTATACCAAGGTCGGAGTTTCCGGCGCGGTCGATATTGTAGGGTTCAACTACAGCATCCGCAATTACGACAAGATTCGCGCTCGATACCCTGATAAACCCATGGTTGGAACGGAAACTTGCAGTGAAATCGCAACCCGCGGCTGCTACGACCGCACGCCGTTTAAAAATAAAATGGGTGGACCGACTCTTTACGGGAATGAAGCCCTCTGCCAATTGAGTGCCTATAGTGAAAGTTGCATGGGTTGGTCGGCAACCTGCGAAGCCGGATGGAAGGCCGTGGTATCGCGTCCCTGGATGATGGGGGAATTCGTCTGGTCCGGCTTTGACTACCAAGGGGAGCCTACGCCATTCAGTATGCCGGGGCAAGCTGCGATCAGTACGCAGTTCGGCATCATGGATTTCTGTGGATTTCCCAAGGATTCATATTGGTATTACAAATCCTGGTGGAGCAGCGAGCCGGTGCTACATGTCTTTCCTCATTGGAACTGGCCGGGCAAGGAGGGGCAAGAGATCCCGGTCTGGGTTCATAGCAATTGCGATGAGGTGGAACTATTTTTGAATGGAAAGTCTCTTGGTAAGAAAAAGATGGAAAGAAACGGGCACCTGGAATGGCAGGTGCCTTATGCCCCGGGTAAACTGGAGGCGAAGGGATCCAGCCAAGGCAAGCCGCTCAGTGCGGTGCGTGAAACTACCGAAGTTGCCGCAGGGATCGCTCTGGCGCCGGATCGTTCCGCTCTCACCGCGGATGGCGAAGATCTCGCCTGGGTAGGAGTGAGCGTCGTAGATGATAAAGGACGCGTCGTGCCAACGGCAGGCAATATGGTCCGTTTCTCGGTCAAGGGCCCAGGCAAAGTGCTCGGTGTCGGCAACGGGGACCCCACCTGTCATGAATCAGTCAAGGCATCGCAGCGTTCCGCCTTCAACGGCCTTTGCATGGTGCTGGTGCAGACCACGCGCACGCCGGGTGACATCGTACTCACTGCGGAATCCGATGGACTCAAACCCGTTACGGTCCAATTGAATTCCAAATAAGAATTTTAAAAAGAATTGAAATATGAAGAAATTATCGATGTCCGGGATCACTGCCTTATTGCTGATGGCGCAGCTGGGCAGTTCCGAAGCAGTGGAGGGGCCCGCAACAAACGCAGAAGCGAGGAAAGTCCTATCGCAGGATGACGATTGGCGCTTCCAGAAAGGGGACTCGCCGCTGCCTGGTCGGACCAAGCTCAGTGGCTGGCGCTATCGCGTTGATCCGCGCGGCGAGGCCCTGGCTCAAGAAGTCTCCGCTCCAGGGTTGGATACTTCTGGCCGGGCGTGGGCAGTGGGATCCTACATTTCCCGAGGCAAAGACACCACGGGCGAAGAGTGGCGCGAGGGCGGTAACCTCGGGCCCAAGGGCTCTGTGTTCTATGCCTGGTTCAGAACAGAGATCAAAGGGGTTGCCGCTAGCCGTCCGATGTTGGAGTTTGTCGGCGTAACGGGGGGCGATGCCACGATTTACGTCAATGGCATTAGGCTCAAGCAACACCGGGGGGGGCGGCCGGAGATGTTTACAGTTGATATTAGCAGCGTCTGGAAGCCTAAGGGAATCAATGTCATTGCCTTGCTAATCGAGGCCAAGGACGCAGCCTACCTTGATTCGCCAGTTGAGTTGGTGGATATGGACCAAGCGGAAGCACCAGTGACGTCCTGGGCAAGCCCTGCGTTCAATGATAGCGCCTGGAGGGTTGTCTCCGTTCCTCACGATTATGTGGTCGAAGGCCCTGTGGGCAAAATTGGCGCCGATGGCTACGCGCGTGAGATCGCGTGGTATCGGAAAAAACTAGTGGTGCCGACTTACGCGCCTGGCAGTCGCCTCTGGCTGGAATTTGATGGAGTTTATCGCGCGAGCCGTTATTGGCTCAATGGTCAGGAACTTGGCGTGCACAACAGCGGCAATGTGCCCTGCCGCTTTGATATCACTAAGTTGGTCAAGCCAGGGGACAACGCCCTCGCCGTGCGCGTCGACCCGAGATACGCCGAGGGCTGGTGGTATGATGGCGGCGGCATCTATCGTCACGTTAGGTTGGTGATCACCGCGCCTATCCATGTTGCGCCAGAGGGAATCTTCCTCACCACCACCATTCCGGATGCCAAGGATGGGATCGTAGCCCCGGCAGAAATCCATATCGGCACCACACTCCGGAATGAAAGTGCCGATGCCACTGAGGCCGAGATCGTCCATGAGGTCTTGGGTGCCGATCAGAGGACTGTTCAACGGACCTCGGAGCGGGTCCGTTTAGGATTAGGCGAGACGAAACAAAAGGTCTCGATGAAGTTACCCTCCGTGAAGTTATGGTCCTGCGATCATCCAGCTCTCTATTCGGTCCGCACCACCATCTCGGTCAAGGGCGAGGTCCTCGACCAGGTGACCCATACCTTCGGTTTCCGCAGTGTCGCCTTCGACCCCAAGCTAGGCTTCCTCCTCAACGGTGCACCGGTGAAAATCAAGGGCACCTGCAATCATGAAAGCCACTCTGGCGTCGGAGTGGCCATGCCGGATCGCCTCCATGTCTGGCGCTTGGAACAACTCAAGGCGATGGGCGGAAATGCGGTTCGCTGTTCCCACAACGCCATGTCACCCGTGTTCTACGACGCCTGCGATCGGCTCGGCATCCTCGTCATGGATGAATTTCGCGAATTTAGTGACGGCTATAGCGTCAAAGTGAACCGAAATGCGACCGCTGATCACTTGACTGACCAAATCAATCAAGTGAAGCGCAACCGCAACCATCCCAGCATTGTGATCTGGTCGATCTGCAATGAAGAAGCTCACGTCACCGAAAACGAGGACGGAGCCCGTCTGGCCAGGGCATTTGTTAAAATGCTCCAGGAACATGATGGCACACGCGTCACCACTGCGTCAGCCGTCCATGGCTGGTCGGAGAAAGGTCTGTGCGGCGTCGTGGATGTCGTTGGGGTGAATTACACCGCATCCAGATACGACAAGATAAGGGAAACCTTCCCCAACAAGCCATTCCTAGGCACGGAGGCCTGCAGTGAAACCTCGACCCGTGGATTCTATGACCGCACCCCGTTTAAAAATCCCATGGGTGCAGGCCCGATATTGTATGGCGACGAAAAGAAAGGCTACTTGAGCAACTATAGCGAAAATGGCCCTGGTTGGTATCAATCGTGCGAGGTGGGTTGGAAGGCCGTTGCCGATCGCCCATGGATGGCTGGCTACTTCGTATGGACGGGCTTCGACTACAAAGGTGAACCGACCCCATTCGGCCAACCCACTCAGCCTTCGATCAGTTCCTCCTTCGGCATTATGGACGCCTGCGGATTCCCCAAGGATTCGTATTGGTATTACAAATCTTGGTGGGGTAGCGAACCCGTCTTGCATGTCTTTCCACATTGGAACTGGCCAGGCAAGGAAGGTCAGGAAATCCCGGTGTGGGTACACAGCAATTGCGATGAGGTGGAACTATTCCTGAATGGAAAATCGCTTGGTAAGAAAAAAATGGAAAGAAACGGACATCTGGAGTGGCCGGTCCCCTATGCTCCCGGAAAACTGGAGGCCAAGGGATCCAGCCAAGGCAAGACGCTCAGTACCGTGCGCGAAACCACTGGCGATGCGGCAGGGATCGCCCTTGCACCGGATCGTTCCGCTCTCACCGCGGATGGCGCAGATCTGGCATGGGTCGCAGTGAGCATCGTCGATGCTCAGGGACGCACCGTTCCGACGGCAGGCAACATGGTCCGCTTCTCAGTCAATGGCCCGGGAAAAATCCTCGGCGTGGGCAATGGAGACTCCTCCTGCCACGAACCGGACAAGGCTTCGCAGCGTTCGGCCTTCAATGGCTTATGCATGGTGCTGGTGCAGACCACTCGCACCCCGGGTGACATCGTGCTCACTGCAGAATCCGATGGACTCAAACCCGTCACGATCCAATTATATTCAAAATGAAAATTTTAAGATGAATAGATATAAAATGAGATTTGGTCACTTATCCTTGGGATTGTTGTCACTCTGGGTATCGGCCGAGTTTAATCTCTACGCATCTGGCGCAGAGGGTGTTATGTCAAATCCAAGGAAGATCCCGCCACTGGCGCGCTCTGCCGACGATTTCAAGGCGGGATTCACCATCCCGCCCCCGGAAGCGCGCCCCCGTTTCTATTGGTTCTGGCTTGGCGGTACCATGACCAAGGAGGGGATCCGAGCGGATCTGGAGGCCATGCACGATGTGGGCATTGGCGGTGTTCTGATGATGAATGCTTATCCCACGGCTCCGCTGAACATCACCTGTATGGGCGATAAATGGTGGGACTTATTGACCTACGCCAACACGGAGGCGAAGCGCCAGGGGATCCTTTTCGGAACCCATAACTGCCCGGGCTGGAGCACGAGTGGCGGCCCTTGGAATGCCGTGGAAAACTCCATGCAGAAGGTCGTGTTCTCGGAGCAAACCGTCGAAGGGGC
>CALPMD020000083.1 GCA_943324575.2 Akkermansia muciniphila | reverse complement strand
GTTAATTGGTTAGCGTGTCGGAAAACCCGATCAGTTCACGGCGACGGCGGAATTACCCGTCTCACCCGTGCGGATGCGGATTGCCTCTTCGACATTCGAGATGAAGACTTTTCCATCGCCGATCTTGCCCGTGTTGGCACTCTTCACAATGGCGGAAGCCACGGCTTCGGCTTGTGCGTCGTCGACCACGATTTCGATTTTGACCTTGGGCAAAAAGTCCACGGTGTACTCGGAACCACGATAAATTTCGGTGTGACCCTTCTGACGACCGAAGCCTTTAACTTCGGTGACAGTCATGCCTTGCACACCCACTTCAGCGAGGGATTCTTTAACTTCTTCAAGCTTAAATGGTTTGATGATCGCTTCGATTTTTTTCATATTTGGGGCGGATTGGTGATTTGATAAAAGCAATTAGCATGCCAACTAAAAAATTACTTGAATTATTTTTGATGTCCAAAGTCTACGCAAGACTAAGGCCAATGGCTAGAATAAAAACGGGCGTGCCAGCAATACGCGAATGGAGAGATCCCGGAAGGATCGAGCCGATGCCCTAGAAGGTTTGTCACTTGGATATCGACACTAACCCAAATCGGAAGTCATTGACACACCCCGCTGGAACGAACATGAGAAAGTTATTTAACTGGCACAGTTTTTGCTTCACTCAAGACGTTTTCTAATCTAGGCTGCGATCAGCACTTCCCTGCTGATCATGTCAAATGCCTATCTCCAACAATCGCTGACGCAGCAGCAAACTCTGGCGCCGCAGATGCGCAAGAGCTTGGAGATCCTACAAGCGAGCACCCTAGAGCTAACCCAACTGGTCCAGCAGGCGTTGGAAATGAACCCTGTGCTGGAGGATGTGACGGAAAGTATCTCGCTGGATGACGATGGAATCGACCCCGATGAGGCGGATTCCTTAGAATACATGAACGAAACCGACGACGATTGGCGCGACCGCACGATCCTCGAGGGAAAAAGCTCACCATGGACCCATGAGGACGAGGAGCGCAGGCAGCGCATTTATGACTCGATTGTCGCACCCGAGACGCTGCAGCAGCATTTGCAGCACCAGCTCGACCTTTCAATGGTAGATCCCGAGGTTCGCGAGGCTGCAAAGGCGATCCTGGGTAACCTCAACGAACGCGGATTTCTGGATTTACCCATTACAACGTTGGGGATTCGCATGGGCCTAAAGCCGCGCGACCTCAACGAGGCGCTATCGCTGGTGCAGTCGTTCAATCCCGCCGGCATTGGCGCCTCGGGCATCCCTGAGTCCTTGCTACTCCAATTGGAACGCGGCACGGGCACGGATACCTTGGAATACAAGATCGTCCGCGATCACTTGGAAGACCTCGCCCGCAAGCGCTATCTTCTGATCGCCCGCGCACTGGGTACCAACGTCGAGCGCATCACGGAGGCCGCATCGCGGATCGGCCGCCTGTCGCCAAACCCCGGTGGAGAATTTGATCCGACCGGAAATCCCTACATTCTGCCCGACGTCGTGATTGAGCGCGATGACGACGGCCTCTGGTACGCTCGCCTGACGGGCGAGCATTTGCCAGATTTGAGGATCAATGACTTCTACAAGGACATGATCGGCAAAAGCGGCACCGACGCGAAGGCCCGCCAATTTTTGCGCGACCAAATCCGCGACGGCCGCAGTCTGATTCACGCGATCTCACTGCGCCAAGAAACCATTCTCGCCATCGCCCACAAGCTCATAGAGCACCAGCCGTTGTTCCTCACCAAAGGTCATCGCCGTCTACGGCCATTGACCATGAATGACATCGCCGACGAGTTGAGCCTTCACGCCACGACCATCTCGCGGGCGGTCTCAGGGAAATACGTTTTTACCCCACACGGCCTGATGGAGATGAGAGCGTTTTTTGCGACGGGCTACCAAAACAGCGACGGCAGCGAGGTCTCTAACGCTGCCGTGCGCGAGGCCATCCAGCAACTGGTGGCTAATGAGCCCCCCACCAAGCCGTTGTCCGACGAGTTTCTCATGAAAGCGCTGGCCAAACAAGGCATCACCCTAGCTCGACGTACCGTGGCGAAATACCGCGAGCAATTGAACATTCTGCCGTCCCACCTGCGGAAGACTTTCTGAAGCTGATGTGCGCAATCTGTACGATGACATCGCGCATGATACCATCTTAAAGCCGCCGTTGGAAGTACCGACGTGATGCTTCAGCCCTGTATTTAGGCTGGGCGGAGTGCCTGCGCGAACTTGGCCCGAGGGCTGCAAAGAGTTTTATCCTCTTTCCCACAAATCGACCAGATAACGCTCATGAAAACCTATCCAACTCAAATCCTGCTCCTCGCCGGTTTCGGCCTGACCATCGGCACCACGCTTCCCAGCTGCGTCGAGCCTTATCACGGGACCAGCCAAACCGTGACAACTTACCAACCTGGCTATGAAGTAAGAAGCCTGCCCAAAGACTATCAGACCGAGGTGATTGCCGGCACGACCTACTATTGCCATGGCGGAACCTATTATCGGCCGATGCACAGCAAGTATGTGGTTGTTGCTGATCCACGAATGGTCGACCGCCTGCCACGCGGCTACCGCACGATCCACCACCGCTCCGGCACCTACTATGAGCATAACAAGGTGTATTACCAAAAAAGTGGCTCCGGATACCGGATTGTGCCACGTCCCGAATGAGCCGCTGCCCGTTTAAAGACACACGTCAAATCCCAGGCACTGGTGAATCAGCCTAGCCTGCGAAAGCGGTAGTGGGAAACAATCCACTCGTCACCGTTGCGGTAGCCCCATAGCTCCGCACAGGCCATGAAGAAAACGCGCCAGTAGGTCCACCACCGGGCCTGCTGGTCTTTGCCGTAGGTTTCGGCGATGAGTGGCAGAAGCTCATCGCGTGCGTCATCCATCCGGGTGAGCCATGCTTCTGAGGTCTTTTGGTAGTGGCTGCCGCTGACGTGCCAGTGGTCCTCGATTTTGAGATCACCTTGAAAGTAGAGCAGCAAATCATCGGACGGCATCTGCCCACCGGTGAAGAAGTAACGCGCCATCCAGTCGTCCTCGCCCTCTGCTTCATAATGGTACGCGTACTCTCGGTGAGTGAAGATGTGGACGAACAAAGCGCCTCCTGGCTTTAGCCAGCCCGCGACCCGCTGCATGAGCAACTCGTAGTTTTTCATGTGTTCGAACATTTCCACTGAAACGACTCGATCAAACACCGCTTCACCTTCGCCCTCATAGTGAATCATGTTCACCGTCCGCACCTCGACGTTGGTCAAGCCACGCGCGGCGAGTTGGGAGTCAATGTGAATCTTCTGGGTCCTTGAATTGGAAACTGCGGTGATCCTTGCGTTCGGGTAGTGAGCCGCCATCCACAGCGTGAGAGATCCCCACCCACAACCCAGCTCGAGAATCCGCTGTCCATCTTGAAGTTCGGCGCGTTCGCAAGTGAGTCCGAGCATCCGCGCATCGGATTGGTCGATGTCGGTCACGCCATCGTCCCAGTAACCCGAGCTGTACTTCATGTGCTTGCCGAGCACCCGCTCGAAGAAGCGGGTAGGCAACTCATAGTGTTGCTCGTTCGCTTCGTCTGTCGCAATCGCGATGGGGCTGGCTTGCAACTCCCTGACATGCTGCATCACCTTGGCTTGGCGCTGCTCACAGTTCAGCTTTTCAAATGGAGCCAGTGTGTCGGCCAGACGCTTGCGAATCCCAAGGCGAATCAGAGCATCAGGAATGAGGCCCGTGGCGAGGAGTTTGTCGGTATTGATCATGGGGTTGGGGATAAAAAATCGGTGGGGTTCAAGCGCTTGGGCGGCCAAGGAATGAACGGGCTGGTGGTTTTCTGGTAGTGACGATACGCGTCGCCCTTGCGGAGCACCGCAGCAGCCTCAGTCGGCGGAATTCCAGTAACCCGCAGCAGCAACACGATGATCGCAATGGGCGCATGAATCGCCGTCCAGCCCCACTCGGATCCGCAGGCAAACAGGTAAAACCCAATCCAAATGATGGATTCGAAAAAGTAGTTGGGATGGCGCGAGTAGCGCCACAAGCCCTCCTGACAAACCGCCTTGGAGTCGCGATTCATTCGCTTGAACCGCGACATCTGTGAGTCCGCCAAGCCTTCACCGACGACCCCCAACAGCGTGACAATCAAGCCAGCGGTCTCCCATGCGCTCCAGAAACCGTCGTGGTCCCGAGCAATCCACAGAAACGGCAGAGCCAGCAGAATCACCGACAATCCCTGCGCCTGAAAAAACCAAAAGAACGCCGAAGCTTCCCTGCCCGCCCACACCTGCCGCAGTTTCGCATATCGCGCGTCCTCCTCGGGATGCGCTTTGCGGATCCGCGCCTGCAAATGCCAGCCAAGTCGCAAACTCCACATCGCGAGCAGGCAAACTGCCGCTCCATGCTTCAAAGTCCACCCACCGCTCGCGAAGAGCCAGAACACGCCGGCGAAACCGATCCCGAACGCCCAAACGGCGTCCACCAGCGAGTAGTTGTTGCAGCGCCGCGCCCAGGCCCAGGCCAAGACAAACATCAGTTCGACCAGCCCAAATCCGATCGCGAATGCAGGCCAAGCGTTCATGGCATCACCACGGTTCGCTTTTCCAGCCTCGCCGCCAAGCGGGTTAACAGCGGCGTGGCCAACAGTTTGATCAAAATCGCAACAATCGGAGCAATCAACAACCAAGCACTCACCCCATGCCAAGCGGCCATTCCAAAATCGCTGAAGAACTTCATCGGGTTTTGTTGGAACTTCACAACCATTTGCGGGATCGAAAACGAAATCAGCGGGACGCCATACAAGCGCTCGCCCATGCGAATGAAGACCAAGATCAGGACCAGATGAAGCGGATAAACGAGCATCCGAAAGACATGCAGCACCGGCTGATTCAGGCGGAACAGCCACCCCACCAGGAAGCAAAACGCCGAAGTTGTTCCCAAAATCGGAAAAATCCCCAGCACCACCCCAAGCGCGATTGTCCAAGCAATCTTCGTAGGCGCGATCCCGCCCGTCAATTGATTGAGCACAGGGGTCACCAGCCAACGACGCCATCTATTTTGTAACCAGTTAATCAAAATTTTAAATATTGAATGATCATCCCCTACTCTCCTCAAACCGGTGGTGGAGGTTCGGGTTATTAGGCCGAGTATAAACGGCCTGCACCACTGAAATATTTCGCGTCGCGAAACCAGCCTCGCAATACTTCAGGTAGTAATTCCACGTCCGAATAAACGGTTCGTCGAATCCCAGAGACGCCACCTCACCACGCACTCGGTTGAAGTTCATGTGCCAGGTCGAAAGTGTGCGGGCGTAATCCGCACCGAGATCCTCCAAATCGTGCATGAAAAGGTCCCCCGTTTTCATCAAAACCTGATTGATCCGCCCGACGCTGAGCAGCAGCGAGCCCGGAAAAATGTGCCGCTGAATCCAGTCGACACCCTTTTTCAAGCTGCTGTAGCGGCAATCCGGAACCGTGATCATCTGGACTCCCAGCAGGCCTTCAGGCGCTAACACTTCCGCGCACTTGGCAAAAAACGAGTGATGAAACTTGTCCCCCACCGCCTCCAACATTTCGATCGAAGCGATCTTGTCAAAACGACCCGTGATGTGGCGATAATCTTGAATTCGGATCTCGATCTGATCTTCAAGCCCTTCGGCTGCTATCCGCTTCCGCGCATACGCCGCTTGAGCCTCTGAAATCGTCACGCCTGTGATACGGCAACCGTAGTTTCTCGCCGCATGGACCGCGAACCCGCCCCAGCCACAACCGATTTCCAGCACATGATCCGTGGGATTGAGTTTGAGCTTCCGGCAAAGCGCATCGTATTTCCCACCTTGCGCTTCCTCGAGCGATTGGCCGGCACCTTCAAATCGGGCGCTGGAGTAAGTCATGCTCGGGTCGAGCCAAAGGCGATAGAAATCATTCCCCAAGTCGTAGTGCTCCGCGATATTGCGGCGGCTGGTATCCACCGTATTTTCGCGTCGCAGGTGGCGGAACCAGTTGACAATTTTCAAGAGGTTGACCCCCGGCAGATTGCCCGATGAGGTGTCGGATCCCTGCAGCGCGTTCATGTTGTCGATGAACCAAGAGATCACTGCGGCGATATCATCCG
>CALPMD020000082.1 GCA_943324575.2 Akkermansia muciniphila | reverse complement strand
TTTGGCGAGCGCCTCATCGACCACCGGCTTGAGGGCTACGACCTTGCCACGCCGCCAGCCGCCGTCGGCGGTAATGATGGTCGTTGCACCTGAATCTTCGAGTCGGTCGACAATCGCTTCAGAGGCGAATCCGCCGAAAACCACGTTGTGTACTGCGCCGATGCGGGCGCAGGCCAGCATCGCCACCGCGGCTTCGGGAACCATCGGCATGTAAATGAGCACGCGGTCCTTGGCCTTGACGCCGTTTTTCTGAAGGACGTTGGCAAAGCGGCAGACGTCCTTTTGGAGTTGGCCGTAGGTGATGACCCGCTTGTCGCCGGGCTCACCTTCCCAGATGATCGCCGCCTTGTTGCGGCGTGCGCTTGTGGCGTGACGGTCCACGCAGTTTTCGCAGACGTTGAGCTTGCCACCGTCGAACCACTTGGCGTTCGGGGCCTTCCAGTCGAGTACCTTGGACCAAGGCTTTTGCCAAACCAACTCCTTCGCCTCGCGCGCCCAGAATACCGCCGGCTTCTCGATGGATTCCTTATAAAGGCGCTTGTACGCTGCCATTGACGGGATGCGGGCTTTGGCAGAAAACTCTTTGGAAGGCTTGATGGCGGCGCCAGCAGGCTGTTTAGGTGAGAATTTTTTAGCACTCATGGGTTGATTGGAAAATTAGAATAAAAAAATCTCCGTATTGTGCCGACAAGCTAGGAAACGATTTCGTCTGCGGCAAGCCCTCAGAAGTGGCTAACTCGGTCTTTTTTTGACCGTTTCAGGGGAGGCGGTCTCGCGCTTCTTAGCTGGCTTGGAATTACCAAGCAGCATCTGAGTTTCCAGCGCATTCAGGGCCGCCCAGCCGCCTGGCTCCAGGTCGCCCAGCCACAGCGCACCGATGCGCACCCGCAGCAGCTTGGTCACTTGATAGCCCAGTGTCTCGAACATCACACGGATCTGGCGTTTGGCGCCGTGATCCAGCACCACCTTGATGCGGCGGGATGACAAGCGCTCGATGGCCTTGGCCTTCAACTTACCCTCGTCGGTGAAGACGCCTTCGAGAAATTGGTCGAGGTGGGAGTTTTCAAACGCTTGGTTCGAGGTGACGAGGTATTCTTTCTCCACCGACTTCGATGGGTGCATCAGCTGCTGCGAAAGATCGCCGTCGTTGGTTAAAATCAGTAGGCCTTCTGAGTCGCGGTCCAGTCGGCCGACGTGGTGCAGCGAGTGCAGCGAGGCGGGCAACAGGGCGTAAATGGTTTCCCGGCCCAGTTCATCCTCGCGGGTGCAGACGTAGCCGCGTGGTTTGTGGAATGCGACGATCATCACCTCGCGCGGTGCCACCCGTTTGCCGTCCACCTTGACGTGGTCGCCAGCGATGATGCGGGTGCCCATGTTGATACAGGGGCTGCCATTCACTTCCACCCGGCCAGCCTTGATGAGTTCGTCGCAGGCGCGGCGTGAACCCACCGCGCAGGACGCGAGGTATTTATTGAGACGTGTGCCGTCGTTGCTTGCCATGAGGATCAATACAAAAGGCGCGAAATCCGTTAGGATTCGCGCGATTTAGAAAGTGGAGAAAGCCAGAGGGATTAGCCCTCGTGCTTGGTTTTTGGCAGACCCACTGGGGACTTGCCAGCTTTCCATTCGCCGCGCTCCTTGAGAAGTTTGACGCGTTCGAAGCGCTTGAGAACGGAACGTTTGCCGCCGACTGTGGCGTTGGACTTGAGGCTATTGTGCTTGGACATCTCGAATGTGAGGTTAAAAATGGCGGGGAGGCGGAAACTAGGGACGAGTTTGCCCGCTGGCAACCCGAAAAAGGAGAAAAATTCACACACGGTAGGCATGGCGGTGCCGCAGCACCTGCTGGTGGGCGGCTGGCGGATTGCAAATTCGCGTGACCAAATCATCCCAGACTTCTTGCCCCTTCAGGATTTCCACCTCGATCCGCAGGAAATACACCGGCACGTCGATGCTGCCTGGGCGCGGGAAGCGCACCGCATCTTTTTCCGTCGTCAGGATCAATTCCATGTCCCGTTCGACACAGCGGTGCATAAATGTCTCCACTTCCTTGCGTGAAAAGCGGTAGTGATCGGCAAATCGGCGCCGCAGCTCCACCCGCGCTCCCAGTTTTTCAAGCGAGCCTTCAAACGCTTCGGGCACCGCGATCGCGCTGATCGCTCCCACCCACTTGTCCTTTAAAAACTCTAAGGGCTGGCGCTCTTGCGTGAAAACTTCTTCCAGATAAATCGGTCCGTGGGTGCACTCGATGATCTCCGCTGTCGGATTGTAGCGGCGAATGCGCGCGATCAGCGCCTCGTTGGAACGGCCGGTGCATTTGGTGATCAGGATGTAACTGGCGCGGCGCAGGTTCTTGGGCGGCTCGCGCAGGGTACCGCGCGGCAACAAGGCCTCGGTTCCAAAGGGGGAGCCAGCATCCACCAGCACGATGTCGATCGAGTGCGCCAAATCTAGATACTGCATCCCATCATCCAGTAACAGCGTGTCCACGCCCAACTGGCCCACGGCAAACAGGCCGCCCTTGACGCGATTTTTATCCACCACCACCGCCACCCCGTCTAAATTTCGGGCCAGCATGAAAGGCTCATCGCCCGCAAACTTGGAATCGAGCAACAGCGCACTACCCGTGGAAACCACTTTGGGCATCGCCTCGCCTGGGATTGCGAATCCCTGCTTATCCTGCCACTTCTGCGGCCGATCCAGCTTTTTGCTCTTGTAGCCGCGCGACAGGATCGCCACCCGCCGCCCCTGATCGCGCAGGGATTTTGCCAGTAGTTCGACCACTGGCGTTTTGCCCGTGCCACCCACTGTGATGTTGCCGATGGCGATCACTTGCGTTCCCAAGTGGTGCTGTTTCTTCCAACCACTGCGGTAGCGCCAGATCCGAATTTGCACGATCATTCGAAACACGCCGGACAAGGCCCGCATCAGAAATCGCATCAGCGCCGCGCGGACTCCTTTGGCGCGACCGAAGATCACATCCGCTCCCCAGCGTTCGAGTTCCTCGATTTGTTCCTTCATCGTCTGCGGCAAATCTGTCCCGTTATTCGGTCCTCATCAAGCGCGGAAGCACGCGAAAAGACATCGCCGCAGCGGAGTGAGTCAGAGCAATCCTTGCTCGCGCAGGGCTTCTTCTACCTCGTTGAAGTCGGGCGCGACGATGCCTGCGTCGCGAATGCGTTGGATTTTGCGGCGCACACCTACTTTGCTTTTCGGCCCCGTCACCAGTCCAGCGACACCGCCGACGACGTAGGGCAAGAGGGCCGCCACGCCCAAGGCGCCTAGGCCGATTCCGAGGCCGCGACGGGCTCCGCGGTGCATCATGTCACCCAGTAACAAGCCCGCCGCTGCGCCTAACAAGGCAGGAGCGGTCAGAGCGCTGTTTTCGATCCAAGGTGCGGTGGTTTCGGAATACTCGTCGGACATGGCAGAGACCTATTCTTTTTTCGGACCAACGACAATAACGGAAAGCAAAAATGTGATGGATTCCCGCTTTTCCAAGTCGGGCATTTCCTTCATGCTCGCGCCGACATGCCCGCTCTTGAAAATACCTACGCCCTCATTCTAGCCGGTGGCTCCGGCGCCCGGTTCTGGCCGCTGAGCCGGAATTCCCGCCCGAAGCAACTACTCGATCTTTTTGGCGATGGCACACTTCTTGAGCAAACGATCCGCCGCCTCGACGGCTTGGTCCCCTCCGAAAACATCCTCATCCTCACCAACGCCCAGCAGGTCGACTCCGTCCGCGCGATTGCCACGATGCTGCCTGCGGAAAACATTTTTGCTGAGCCCGCCAAGCGCGACACCGCGCCCGCCGTGGCTCTGGGCATCGGCCTGATCGCCGCCCGCAACCCCGACGCCACGATGATGGTGCTGCCCTCCGACCAACTCATTCAGGATACTGCCGCCTATCACGCAGTCATGCGCGACGCCCTAGCCACTGCAGAAAAGTCCAATGGCCTGGTCACCATCGGCATTCGCCCGACTTGGGCCTGCCCGTCCTACGGCTACATCGAACGCGGCGAGCACGCGGTGATCGAGGGGCTGGAATGCGAAAACCCGCCCGTGGAAGTGAAGCGCTTTCGCGAAAAACCCAATGCCGAACTGGCAGAGCAATTTCTAGCCCAAGGCCAGTTTTCATGGAATGCAGGAATGTTTGTCTGGTCGCTGCCGACGGTCATTGAGCAACTCGCCAGCCACGCGCCCGAGCTTGCCGCATTTGTGTCAGAGTTGCGCCACACTTCCGACATCGGTGCCACGGTCGCCGCCCAGTTTCCTCAGCTCACGCCGATTTCCATCGACTACGCGCTCATGGAAGCGGCCGATCGCGTCCTCAACATTGAGGCGACTTTCGACTGGGATGATGTCGGCTCGTGGATCTCCATCGCCAAGTATCTCGAAAAAATTGGCAGCGAAAACTGCGTCAACCAGCCGATCAGCGAGATCGATTCTCGCAACAACATCGTCTACAACGCCCGCCCTGGCACCCACATCGCCTTGCTCGGGGTGGACGATTTGATCGTTGTGCAAACGCCAGACGCCTTGCTCATCGCCAATCGCCTTCAGGCAGATTCAATCAAAAAACTTTCCGACATTCTCCCCGTCGAGCTTCTTTGAGCGCGCCGCAGCCAGATTCCCCGCATCCAGCGCTAGGCATCGATCACGGCGATGCGCGGATCGGCGTGGCCGCGACCGATGACTTTGGTATTCTCGCGCACCCAGTCGAGACCATCGATCAAAGCAAGGGCGGCGCCGTCGAGCGCATTGCCTGCTTGGTAGAGCTGCGCCACATCCGCACCCTCGTCGTGGGCCTACCGGTCCGTTTGGATGGCAGCGAAGGAAGCTCCGCCGCCAAAGTCCGCGCCTTTACCGAGCAACTGCGGCTGCGCCTTCCCGCACTGCCACTCATTTTCGTCGATGAAACACTAACCACCTCCAGCGCCGCCGCCAAGCTGCGCGCCGCAGGTCGCAATGCCCGCCAGCAAAAAGCCATCATCGACCAAGCCGCCGCCGTCGAGATCCTCAATTTGTGGATGGAGGAAAGCAGCGACTGTGGATAGGAAACATAGGAAGAAAGCGAACCATGCTGCCACCTATCTCCCATCCTTCCCCTAACTCCCATTCTTCCCATCTTCAGAAACTATTTCCCATGCGCCTCAAACTCACCATCGCCTACGACGGCCGCCCCTACAACGGTTGGCAGTCCCAAGTCTGCGGCAACACCGTGCAAGACATCGTTCAGCGCGCCTTGGAAGAAGTTGCTAAACAACCACTACGGCTGCACGGCTCCGGCCGCACCGATACCGGCGTGCATGCCCTCGCCCAAGTCGCTCATTTTGACGCGCCGCCGGAAACCTCCATGAACCCCTTCAACTGGGTGCCTGCGCTGAATTGCAAACTCCCGGCGACGATCCGTATCATGGCCTGCGAGGAAGTGGCGCCGGATTTCCACAGCCGCTTTTCCGCCATTGGCAAAATCTACCACTTCGACCTCTGCACCGAACCCGTCCTGCCGCCGCTCAAGGCAGGCATGGCATGGCATTTACCACGCCAACTGGATGCCGATGTCCTGCGTCAGGCGCTTTCGCTCTACCTTGGGCGCCATGATTTTCACGCCTTCGCCGCCTATCGCGGTAACGAAACGCCAGACATCGATTGGTGCCGCACGATCCACAAGACCGAGTTGAGCACGCTCGATGACGGCTACCGCATCACCTACGAGGGAGATGGTTTCCTCTACAAAATGGTCCGCCTGCTCACGGGTGCTGCGGTCCATGCCGCGCAGGGTCGCATTCGCCTAGATGATTTCGCTGCCTTGCTCGACCAAGCGCCCGGCTTGCCACTCGGCAAATCACCACTCTGCGCCCCCGCCGACGGACTGTTTTTACAAGCTGTGCTATATCCCTAACTGCACTCATCTGGGTGCAATTTGCACCACGCAGAATGCGGATTGCACCGTTTGTGCAACTGGTCGGTTAATGGAGGCGGAGGTTGTCACCTCCTATTAAGCGGCTTATCGCATTTTTCAGCCACTGGCACTGGGACTGCGAAGGGGGGTGGCGATACCGCCATGAATGACCCCGTAACTGCCAACATCAACGCTTCGATGCAGAAGACCAGCGAATGGCTGGCCAGCGTCGGCGACGAACTTCACGACGAAAATCGCCAAGCGGCCTACCACGCCTTGCGCT